>JACDAN010000259.1 GCA_013695385.1 Actinomycetota bacterium
GCGGAAAGTCGCGAGACTTTCCGCGAAACTGGGCGCTCCCGGCGAGCTTCGGCATCGAGGCCGGCCAGGAGGCGTGCGAGGGCCAGCGTCTTGCGTCGCTGGGTACGGCGAAAGCGCATGGACTGCGCCTTTTCGCGTTGAGAAGGTCATCTCCTACTTGCGGAGTACCATTTGAGGATGGCTCTCCTCGAGGCTCCTGAACGACATCAAGACCTCATCAACGAGCTGATTGCCGAGGTCGCCGAGTACAAGCCGGATCTCGACCGGGAGCTGATCGCGCGAGCCTTCCGCTTCGCGGCGGCCGCGCACGAGGGCCAGTTGCGCCGCTCGGGTGAGGACTTCATCCATCATCCGTATGCGGTCTCGCGAATCTGTGCTGAGCTGCGGTTGGACGAGGAGACGATCGCGGCCGCCCTGCTCCACGACGTTGTCGAGGACACCGACGTCTCGCTGGACGACCTTCGCACCGAGTTCGGAGACGACGTCGCGCAGCGCGTCGACGGCGTCACGAAGCTGACACGGGTTCACTTCCAGAGCAGGGAGCAGGCCGAGGCCGAGAACTACCGGAAGATGATTCTCGCGATGGCGCGCGACCCCGCCGTCATCCTGATCAAGCTCGCCGACCGGCTCCACAACCTCCGGACGATCGAGTACCTCGGCAAGCAGAAGCAGGTGCAGAAGGCCCGGGAGGCCCTCGAGGTCTACGCACCGCTCGCGCACCACCTCGGCATCCACACGATGAAATGGCAGCTCGAGGACCTCGCGTTCGAGGCGCTTCACCCGCGGAAATACACGGAGATCAAGGCGATGGTCAGCGAGCGCCGCGCCGATCGTGAGGAACACGTCCGGGAGGCGGCTTACGTCCTCCAGCGTGAGCTCGACAAGGTGGACATCCCCGCCGACATCTCCGGCCGAGCGAAGCACTTCTACTCCATCTACGACAAGATGGCCAAGAAGGGCAAGGAGTTCAACGAGATCTACGACCTCACCGCGATGCGCGTGATCGCAGAGCGTTCCGGCGAGGAAGGGACGCGCGATTGCTACGGCGCGCTCGGCTTGATCCATTCGCTCTGGAAGCCGATGCCAGCCCGCTTCAAGGACTACGTCGCGATGCCCAAGCTGAACGGCTACCGCGCGCTCCACACGACGGTGATCGGACCTCAGGGGCAGCCGCTCGAGATCCAGGTTCGTACGCGCGACATGCACGACACGGCCGAGCTCGGCGTAGCGGCCCACTGGCTGTACAAGCGTGGCGGCAAGGGGCGGGTGCCCGACGAGCAATGGGTCGCCCGCGTCCGGCAGCTCATGGAATGGCAGGACGAGGCCGATCCGGGCGAGTTCAAAGAGTCCATGCTGGGCGACCTCTTCGTGGACGAGGTGTATGTCTTCACCCCGAAGGGCGAGGTCAAGATGCTCCCGGCCGGCTCGACGCCGATCGACTTCGCGTACGCCGTGCACACGGACGTCGGCCATCGAACCGTCGGCGCACGCGTGAACGGCCGGATCGTCCCGCTCCACTACCAGCTCCAGAGCGGCGACTTCGTCGATGTCCTGACGACCAAGACGGGACGGGGTCCCTCGCGCGACTGGCTCTCCGTGGCGAAGTCTTCCCGCGCCCGGAACAAGATCCGCCAGTGGTTCTCCCGCGAGACCCGGGAGGACACCGAACAAAAAGGCCGTGAGTCGCTCGAGCAAGCGCTGAAGGCGCAGAAGCTGCCCTACAGGAAGATCGCCGGCTCGGCCGTGCTCGCACAGGTGATCCGCGAGGCGGGGTACAAGAAAGCCGAGGACTTCTACCTGTCACTCGGGTCGGGGAAGCTCAGCTCGGCGCAAATCGTCGACAAGGTCCTCCAGCGGCTCAAGACCTCGGACGTCGCGCGCGAGGAGACCGTCCCGCTGAAGCCGCCGCGGTCGAAGGAGACCGTCGGGAGCGACCAGCTGGGGATCACGGTCGAGGGTGTCAAGGACGTGCTCGTCCGGGTCGCCAAGTGCTGCACGCCGGTTCCGAGTGATGAGATCGTCGGGTACATCTCGCTCGGCAAGGGGATCACCATCCACCGGGAGGACTGTCCCAACGTCAAGGCGCTCCGGCGGAACCCCGAGCGCTTCACGCCGGTGACCTGGGAGGGCGGCTCCTTACAGAGCTTCCGCGTCCAGATCGCGGTCGACGCCTGGGATCGACCGCATCTGCTCGAGGACGTCGCCCGGACGTTCGCCGAGCACGGTGCGAACATCGTTTCCTACGGAGGGTCCGTCGAGGATCAGCTCGCGAAGAACTGGTACACGGCGGAGGTGGGTGACGTAAAGGTCCTTCGCGGCCTTCTCGGCTCGCTGCGGAACGTCGATTCCGTGTTCGACGCCTACAGAGTTACTCCGAGCTAAACCCCTCGAACGAGGGAACGTGTGTTCCGGCTTCGGATACCCAAAAGTGCGAGGAAACTCCTGCTAATGCCAGAATCACCCGTCCGAAAGAATCATTCCCCGAACAAGGGGGTACCTCGAACGAGGGATAGACGCGGATCTGGGGGCCACTACAACGAGTACAGGGGGAGAGGGCAGAAAGCTGCGGCGCCCACTCACTACGGTGGGTGGGCGCGCAGCCCTCAGACAGAGTTTTCTCGAGGTACGGGAGCCGCTCGAGACAGCGTCGGGGGAGGGAGACCTCCCTCCCGACGCCTTTACCGAATCTCGGCGTTCTCTCCTTCGAAACCACGCACCCGCTCCTTGAACCAGTCCGGGATCTCGGAGGCTTTGCGTTCCTCGAGATCGACGAGGACGAGCGTCTGGCTCGCCGTGACCATGAGGCGGTCGTCCTCGGCGCGATAGGCCGCGCACTCGTACCCCACGCTCGTCCGCCCGATTCGCGCGATCCGGATGAAGACCTCGATCAGGTCGTCGAAGCTCGCGGGTGCGACGTACTCGATCGACGTCGCGCGCATCACGAATTGACGCTCTTCCTCTGCGCTCGTATAGAGCATGTCCAGGTGGCGGTGGTACTCGACGCGCGCCAGGTCGAAATAGGGGAAGTAGCGTCCGTAGTAGACGATCCCTTGAGCGTCCGTGTCCGAGAAGCCGACGCGCGTCAGCGCCGAGTACTTGAACGGCGGCTTGCGATCGGTGAGGTGGCCGGCCCCGAGCATTAGATGGTTGATGCCACGATCTCGGGCTTCCGGATGCACGATTTGACGCGTCTGGGCCGCGACCGTCCGCTTCGACGCCCCAGAGCGGTGAGCTCGCGTCCCGGAACGAAGGATCTCATGGCATCACCCAACTAGGAGCGGATCACGTCGAGAACCTCTTCGCGCTTCTGCTCCATCCGTTCCTCGGAGCGCGCTTCGAGGTTGAGCCGCAGGAGGGGCTCGGTGTTGGACGGCCGGACGTTGAAGTGCCAGTCCTCGCCGTCGACGGAGATCCCGTCGAGGTGCGACACCTCCCCCTCGTCCCTGAACTGCTCCTCAAGCTGTTGGAGCTTGAGCGCGACGTCCGGAACGGGCGTATTCAGCTCGCCGGTGAGGAAGTAACGCTCGCGGAGCGGTCGAAGGATCTCGGACAGCTTCTGGCCCCTGTGTGAGACGAGCTCCAGCATGAGGAGGAACGGCACGACGCCCGAGTCCGCCTGGCTGAACTCGCGAAAGTAGTAGTGCCCCGAGACCTCGCCGCCGAAGACCGCGCCTTCCTCGCGCATTCGGTGCTTGATGTAGGCGTGACCGACGCGGTTGATGAGGGCAACGCCCCCGGCGCGCTCGATCGCCTCCCGGACGGCCCAGCTCGCACGGACGTCGTAGATGACTTTCGCGCCCGGTTCGCGCTTGGCGAGGATCGATTCGGCAAGGAGCGCCGTCACGAAGTCGCCCGGGACGAACTCGCCGGTGTCGTCGACGAAGAAGCAGCGGTCGGCGTCCCCGTCGAAGGCGACGCCGAAGTCGGCGCCCTCCGAGGTCGTGCGCTCGACGATGAACTCGCGGTTTTCGGGCAGGAGCGGGTTCGGCTCGTGGTTCGGGAAGCTCCCGTCCGGCTCGAAGTAGCAGCGAACCGCCTCAACGGGAAGGCGTTCCAGCACCGGCGGGAGCATCGCGCCGGCCATGCCGTTCGCGGCGTCGACGACCACTCGGAGCGCGCGGATCGCGGAGACGTCCACGAACGAGAGCACGCGTTCGACGTAGGCGGGCCAGACGTCGTAGGCGGAGACCTGTCCCGGGGCCTGTCCCTCGGGCACGTGCAGAAGAGCGAGAGCACGGTCACGGACATCGAGCAGGCCCGACTCGCCGCCCACCGGCAGGGCGCCGCCTCGCACGATCTTCATCCCCGTGTACTCCTTCGGGTTGTGGGAGGCGGTGACGGCGATGCCCCCGTCCAGGCCGAGCTCGCCGACGGCGAAATAGAGCATCTCGGTACCGACGAGCCCGATGTCGAGCACCTCGGCGCCCGCCTCGGACGCTCCTCGAATCGCCTCGGTCGCCATCGAGGGCGAAGAGAGCCGCATGTCGCGTCCGACGGCCATCCGGCGAGGCCGGAACTGCTCGACGTAGGCGCGTCCGATCGCATACGCGCCCTCCTCGTCGAGCTCGTGCGGATAGAGCCCGCGGACGTCGTACGCTTTGAAGACCTTCGGGTCGAGCACGAACCGATGCTACGTGGAGGGAACGTCGTGCGCGGTTCCGGTGTAGAGAGTGCGGTGAGGACGTTTGCGCATCTGCCCGTGGCTGCGGCCGCGCTTGTTCTCGCCGGCTCGGCCGGCGCAAAAGGTCTGCCGCCCGAGCGTGTCTGCGGAGAGTCGGCCTGCCTCCAGCTCGACGGCCGGTCGGCGTCCGCGATCGTCGTCGACGGCAATGCGGAACGCCCCATGCCGCCGGAGGGCTCCTACTACCGGCTCGACTACTCGATCGACGGCAGTGGGCCTCCGTACAGCTTCTCGCATCTGTTCGTCCCGTCCGAGAACCTCGTGGGCCTGGACACCGGGGCCGCGGGAGGGGTCCGCTGGTTCGCGCTCTACGGGCAGGGCCTCGATCGGCTCCGCGCCGCCATCCGTGACCTGGAGCCGTTCGCGGCACCGGAGGTCTGGCCGGAGTCGATCGAGATCTCCAGCTCCGCCCCCGCCGCCGATGGGGCCGAGGACGACGGCTGGGGCATCCGCCCCTGGCTGACCGCAGCACTCGTCGTCCTGCTCGGCCTCGCGGCCGCGGGCATTCTCCGAGTCCGGAGCCCGAAGACAGCGTAGAACCTTCGCGAGCGGGAGTTTCTGCGCCGGCCCGTTCGTTCTTACACTTGAGGCGTGGAGCGCAAGTTCGCAACGGTTCTGTTCGTCGACCTCGTCGGGTCGACGGCGCTCGTCTCGGGCACCGATCCCGAGGTGGCTCGCCGCCGCGTTCAGCAGTACTTCGACAAGGTCTCGCACTGCGTCGTCACCCATGGCGGGATCGTCGAGAAGTTCGCGGGCGACGCCGTCATGGCCGCGTTCGGAATCCCGCAGGCGCACGAGGATCACGCGGAGCGAGGAGTTCGCGCCGCTCTCGGGATCATCGAGGGCGTCAAGGAGCTCGGCCTCGAGGTGCGGATCGGGATCGAGTCCGGCGAGGTCGTCGTCGACTCCGCGGAATCCACGTTCGCCACCGGCGAGGCCGTCAACCTGGCGGCGCGCCTGCAGCAGGCCGCGCCTGTCGACTCGATCCTGATCGGGCCGGGCGCGCATCGACTGACACTGGGCCGCTTCGAGGTCGAGGACGAAGGGCCGGTGGAGATCAAGGGTCGTGCCGATCCCGTCTGGGCCTGGCGCGTCGTCTGCCTGGTCGGCGGGTCTCGGCGTCCGGCAGTCCATCGTGCGCCGCTTGTCGGCCGGGACGCCGAGCTCGAGCTTCTGCAGAACACGTACGAGCGAGCGTTGCGCGACCGCCGCGCGCACCTGTTCACGATCTATGGCGAGCCGGGCGTGGGGAAAAGCCGCCTCGCCGAGGAGTTCGTCAGCGGCCTCGAGTCCGCCACCATCCTTTTCGGGCGCGCGTTGCCCTACGGCGAAGGCGTGACCTACTCGGCGCTGTCCGACATGGTCAAGGTCGCCGCCGGGATCGCCGACGACGACCCGCTCGAGGACGCGCTCGAGAAACTCAGGGAGTGCTGCCCCGACGAGGCCGTCGCCGACCTGCTCGCGCTCGCCTCGGGCGTGCTCGAGGCCGTCAAGGGTGAGCGGAACCAGCAGGAGATCGCCTGGGCCGCCCGCGAGTGGGCGGAGAAGCTCGCCGAGCCACAGCCCCTCGTGCTCGTCTTCGAGGACATCCACTGGGCCGAGGACGCGCTGCTCGAGCTGGTGGAGCACATGGCCACCTGGGTCCGGAACGTTCCGATCCTCCTCCTGTGCCTCGCGCGCCCCGAGCTCCTCGATCTACGAGCAGGGTGGGGTGGGGGCCGGGTTCGAGCGACGGCGATCGAGCTCGAGCCGCTCGGGCACACCGACAGCGTCGCCCTCATCGAGGCGCTCGCCGACGGCGAGCTGGCCGGCGGTGCGGTGCAGGCGCTGCTCGAGAAGACCGAGGGCAACCCGCTCTTCGTCGAGGAGACGATGCGAATGCTCTCCGAGGCCGCAGAGAACGGCCAGGCCGGTGAGATCGAGCGCATCCCCGGGACGCTTCAGGCTCTGATCGCGGCACGCATCGATCATCTTCCGGCCGGCGAGAAGGAGTTGCTCCAGTGCGCCGCCGTGATCGGGCGAGTCTTCTGGAAGGGCGCGATCGAGCATCTCGCCCCCGACGAGCCCGACCTCGAGAGGCTGCTCGACGACTTGCTCCTACGCGAGTTCGTCTCGGAGGAGCCCCGCTCGACGATCTCGGGCGAGGTCGCCTACCGCTTCAAGCACGTCCTCATCCGCGAGGTCGCCTACGGCGGGCTCTCGAAGTCGGCGAGAGCCGCGTACCACGAGCGGTTCGCCGAGTGGCTCTCCGACCGCGCGGCCGACGAGCTGCTCGAGGTTCGCGCATACCACCTCGACCAGGCGACGGCGTTGCTCGCCGAGCTGGACGGCGCCCCGCCGGAAGCGCTCGCCCAGGAGGCGTCGAAGGCGCTCGAGGAGGCCGGCCGGCGCGCGCTCGCACGAGAGGCCAATGCGACGGCGAGAAAGCTGCTCGTCCGAGCGGTCGAGCTGGAGTCGACGCTCGAGCGCCGTTACCAGGCCGCTCGCGCAGCGTGGCGCATGAGCGATTTCCCTGTTCTCTCCGCAGAGATGGAGGACATCCTGCGGGACGCGCGAGAGGCCGGCGACAAGGTGCTGGAGGCCCGGGCGCTCGCGGCGCTCTCCGAAGTCACTCTCTTGCGGGAGGCCGACGTCGGGCGCGCCGAGGAGCTGGCGCGAGAAGCGCTCGACGTGGATGTCGACGACGACGGTGAAAGCCGCATCGACGCGCTGAAGATGCTCGAGACCGTTGCCTGGTGGCGCGGCCGGCTCACGGAATCCGAGTCCTTCATCGAGGAACGGCTCGAGATCGCACGGCGACTCGGCCGTGTGGAAGTCGAGAGCGACGCTCTCCTGTCACTGGCCGGGATCTACACGTTACGGCGAGAGGACGACCGCGCGGAGCCGCTGATCGCGAGAGCCCAGACCATGGCCGAGCAGAGCGGCTCGCTGACGGCGAGAGCTCATGCGTTCATGCAGTCCGGCGAGCTCCATGCCTGGCGCCGGCGCGACGACGAAGCGCTACGGGAGTACGCCCGAGCACGCGACCTCTTCACCGATGTCGGCGCTGCGACCCACCTTGCCCGAACGATTCTGAGGGCCGCGGTGATCGTCAGAAAGCGAGACGTCGCCGAGGCGGAGAGGCTGGCCCGTGAGGCGATCCGGATCCTCAAGCCTCTCGAGGACAGGGGAACGTTGTGCGAGGTTCAGCGGCTCCTGGCCGAGCTTCTTCTCGAGCAAGGCAGGGTTGACGAGGCGGAGACCTACGCGCTACGGGCAGTCGAGACGGTCGGCCCCCAGGACGTCAGCTCGCAGGCCTCGACGAAGAAATCGCTCGCGCTGATCCGCGCGCACCAGGGAAGAGACGACGAGGCCGAGGCGCTCTTCCGGGAGTCGATCGACATTCTCGAGCGGAGCGAGTACAGGCGATTCCTCTCGGATCCGCTGAAGGCGATCATTCACTTCTTCGAAGCTCGTGACCGCTTCGAGGACGCCGGTGCCTTCGAGGCGCGCCTCGAGGAGCTCCGGGCGGGAAGCGTCGCCGAGAGCGCCGCATAGATCGCCTGATGTGACTCCTCGCCCGGCGACTCGCTGATCACCGTCGCCGGCCGGTCGAATTGCGCGAGTGCCTCGCCCAGAGGATCTGCACGCAGCGTGCCCTCGCCGTAGGGCAGGTGCTTCATCTCATTCCTGTTCGCGTACTGGATGTCCGAGAAATGGATGTGGAACGGCGCACCGGGCTCCAGCAGTTGGTCGGCGAGCTCGAGGACGCCCTGGAAGTCATCGGCGGCGAGAAACGCGCCGTCGGTGACGGCGTGGAGGTGCGCGAAGTCGAGAACCGGTCGGATCCAGCCACCGAGGCGCGCGGAGACGGCGAAGACGTCCTCGGCCGTTCCGAGCTCGCGAACCCGACCCATGATCTCGATGCCGAACGGCACCGCCCGACCTTTGCCTTCGAGCCGCTCCCGAAGATCGGCGAGCTGCTCGCAGACGGCGTCGATTGCGTCCTCCCGGCTCCGGCCGAGGAGGAAGCCAGGGTGGAAGACCACCAGCTCCGCACCACACGCCGTGGCGATGCCGGCGGAGTGGTCGAGCATCCCGACCGCCATCCGGTGCTTCTTGTCCCGCTCGACGTGCCCCATGAAACCGGCGATCGGCGCGTGCACGGAGAGCACGATGCCGGCCTCGCGGGCAACCTCGCCCAGGCGTTCGGCCCAGGGGTAGTCCATCCAGAACTTGCCCTCGAAGTCGATTTCACAGGCCGTGTAACCCCGCTCAGCGAGCAGCGCCACGGCTTCCTCGGGCGACGTTCGCGAGGGGATGCGCGCCGGCCCGAATCGCAGCTCGCCCACGGGCTGAACCTACCCGACGAGGTTGCCGTCCGACCGCATTCCTACCCTGGTTCGCATGTCCAAGGGTCCCTCCAGGATCGACCTCCTCGAGCTCGACATCGACCTTCGCCTGACCGATCTCTGGCGCGAGGCGGCCGAGGTCGGCGAGTGGAGCCTCGAAATCGTCGCCGCCTTTATGCGCGCGGCCTACGGCAAGGGGTATTGCGACGCCCTGACCGAGGACACGCCGGGCAGCCTCTGCGAGGAGCACGGTTACCGGATCCCGGCCCGCCGCGCAGCACTCAGCCGAGAGGGCTAGCTCTCGTATCTAGACTTGAGGCGTGGCCCGCCGTAGCTCTCCGGCCCGTCTCGTCATCGCGCTCTCGGTTGCGGCGATGCTCGCCGTGTTCCTGCTCTACACGTCGATCGCCGGAGGGACGCCGCAGCTGCGGCCCAGCCAGCTCGAGGGCCGCACCGCCGAGGTCACCATCGTCGGCAAGGTTCTCGGGCCGGTGAGCGGCGACGCGCGCCGCGCTGGCCTTCGCTTTCGTCTCCAGGACGTCGAGGGCGATGCGAAGTCGGCCATCCGGGTCGTCTACAAGGGCTCGGTGCCGGACATGTTCCGCGCCGGGCGCGACATCTCCTTGAAGGGTCGGCTCCAGGGCGCTGTCTTCGTCGGCGCTCCTGGCACGCTCGTCACGAAATGCCCGTCGAAGTACTCGGCGAAGAAGTCGTAAGCCGTGGCTGAGCTGGGACGCGCAGCGCTGCTAGTCGCGCTGGGGGCTCTCGCGTTCTCCTCGCTGGTCGGCGGCTTCGCGGCCTGGTCGGGGCGGCGCCGCCTGGTTCTCGCGGCGCGAAACGCCCTCGTCGCCGCGTTCGGCGCTTCGCTCGTCGCGAGCGCCGTCCTCGTCGTGGCGCTCGCCTCGCGCGACTTCTCCTTCGAGTACGTCGCGAAGACGTCGAGCCGGGACCTCCCGCTCCTCTACGCGGTCTCGTCGTTCTGGGGTGGCCAGGAAGGTTCTTTGCTCTTGTGGTTGCTTCTCCTGACGGGATTCTCGACTACGGCCGTCGCTCTCAATCGTCGACTGCGAATCGAGCTGCTCGCCTGGGTCGTGCCGGTGCTGGCGACGATCGCGCTGTTCTTCGCGGCGCTCCTCGTCTTCCTGGAGAGCCCCTTCCAGTTGCAGGCGGCTCCTGCCGACGGCGCTGGGCTCAACCCGAGTCTTCAGAACCCGTACATGCTCATCCATCCCGTACTGCTCTACCTCGGGTTCGTCGGCATGTCAGTGCCGTTCGCCTTCGCGGTCGCGGGCCTGCTCGCGCGCCGGACCGATGAATGGTGGGTCGTCGCGACGAGGCGTTGGATGCTTGCCGCCTGGCTCTTTCTCGGTGTCGGACAGCTCCTCGGTGCGCGCTGGGCGTATCTCGAGATCGGCTGGGGTGGCTACTACGGCTGGGATCCCGTCGAGAACGCGGCGCTGATGCCCTGGCTCATTGCGACTGCGTACCTGCACTCGATCATGGTTCAGGAGAAGAAGGGGATGCTCCGGGTGTGGAACGTCTTGCTCGTCATCCTGGCGTTCGAGCTTTCGATCTTCGGGACGCTGTTGACGCGGTCCGGATTGATCGAGTCCGTTCACGCGTTCGCGATGAGTCCCATCGGCGCCTGGTTCGTCGCCTTTCTGACCCTTACGACGATCGCCTCGCTTGCGTTGGTCTTCGCGCGGCTGCCAATCCTGCGGACCCAGACGAAGCTCGAATCCCCCGTCTCGCGAGAAGCGACCTTCCTCTACAACAACCTCTTGCTCGTCGCCTTCTGCCTGACGATCCTCTGGGGCGTGATCTACCCACTCATCTCGGAGGCCGTGCTCGGCGAGCCGATCACCGTCAGCCAGCCGTATTACAACTTCTTTCTGAGAGCGTTCGGGCTTCCGTTGCTCTTGCTAATGGGAATCGGCCCACTGATCGCCTGGCGGCGCGCGTCTCTGCGCTCTCTCGGTCGCACGTTCATCTGGCCCTTCGGCGGCGCGCTGGCAACCGGTGTCATTCTCGTCGCGGCAGGTGCGGGATCGTCGCCTGCCGGATTGATCGCCTACACCTTCTCCGCCTTCGTGATGGGAGCGATCCTGCTCGAGTTCGTCAGAGGAACACGAGCGCGGGCTGCTCTCTCGGGGCGGTCGACGGCAGCCTCGCTGCTTTCGCTGATCTCTCTCAACCGCCGGCGCTACGGCGGCTACGTCGTTCACTCGGCCGTCGTTCTGCTCGCCGTCGGCGTGGCCGGCTCGAGTGCCTACCAGACCGTTCGTGAAGCGCGGCTCCTTCCAGGCGACACGCTGGCTGCAGCCGACTACCGCCTTCGCTTCGAGCGGCTCGCAGACCGGCAGGCCGCAAATCACAAGCGCCGGCGGGCCATCCTCTCCGTCGAGCGACAGGGACAGGCTGCGGGGACGCTCGAGCCGGGCAAGAACGTGTATCCGGTCAGCGAGCGTCAGCCGCTCTTCTCCACCGAGGTCGCCGTGCGAACGAACTGGCTTCGAGGCGAAGATCTCTACGTGGTCGCCGATCAGATCAACCCCGACGGATCCGTCGATCTGACGGTCTATGTCAAGCCGCTCGTCAATCTGATCTGGATCGGGGGCTTCGTATTCATCCTGGGCTCCTTGATCGCCCTCTGGCCGGATGCGCGGGAGCAACGTCGGCTGGCGCTCCGCTACGGCGAAGCGCCGGTTGCGATCACCGCGTGAGCTGGGGACTCGTGGCCGGCGCGCTTCTCGCTGCGGCGACGGTCGTCGTGATCGCCCTTCCGTTCCTGCGGGCAGAGCTCGCACCGGAGGATCTCGACCCTGCGGATGAGCGTGCCCTTGCTGCGCTCGCCGCTGCCGAGGAGCACGACCGGGCGCTTGCGGCCCTCAAGGAGCTCGAATTCGATCACCGCACGGGAAAGGTGACGGACGACGACTACCGGCGTCTCGTCGGACCGCTCAGGCGTCGCGCCGCCAGCGGCATGTTGTCACCCGAGGCGGCTAAAAAGTCCTCTATGCAGCAGTTTTCTGCTTCCGACTCCTCCTTCATCCGAGTTAGTCGCTAGTATCTCGTCCGCGTGCGGGAGGGAGGTCTCTCCGCCCCGCGAACACGGCCCCATGGCTCGACGTCTTGTCTGCAGCCTCGTTTTTCTCTTGCTCGTCGCGGCTCCTGCCTCGGGCGGTCTCTACGACCGCAAACAGGAGCTCGATCAACGCGCGGCGGAGCTCCGAGCCAAAGCCGACCAGGCTCGGGCGCGAGAGAGCTCGCTCAGCGCCGAGATCGCCTCCGTCTCCAAGCAGATCCAGTCGCTCGAAGCCGAAGTCGGCGATGTCTCCACCAGGCTCGTCTCGCTCGAGGAAGACCTCGCGCTCCACCGGCGGAAGCTCGACGCCGTCAAGGAGCTGTTCGCGATCCAGAGCGAGCGTCTCGACTTCCTCCGCGGGCAATACGACGTCGCGGAGCGCCGCTTGGCAGCCCGCCTCGTTGCTGTCTACGAGGGCGAGGATCCATCGACGCTCGACGTCGTGCTCGAAGCCCAGAGCTTCAGCGAGGCACTCGACCAGGTCGACTACCTCGATTCGATTGCGAAGCAGGACCGGCAGGTCGTGCATCACGTCGCCGGCGCGCGAGACCACATGAAAGTGCTGAAGACACGCACTGGGAAGACGAAGGCGCGCGTTGCTGCCGTCACGCGCGTGGTTCAGATTCGGGCCGACCAGCAGCGCGCCGCCCGCGACCGGCTTCTCGCGTCGCAGCAAGGGCTCTCGGCGGCCAGGAGCGCTAAACGGGAGGGCCTCTCCGACGCACACGAGGCCGCCGAGCAATACGAGGGAAAGGCCGAGGAGCTCCTCAAGGTGAGCGCGCAACTCGCCGCCCGCATCAACTCCGCGCAGGCGGTGACCTATTCCTCGTCGTCAAGCGACTCGTCGCCCTCGTCGAGCGGGATGGTCTGGCCGGTTGGCGGCCCGGTCGTCAGCGGATTCGGCTGGCGCTGGGGCCGGATGCACGAGGGCATCGACATCGCCGCCGGCTATGGAACGCCGATCCGGGCCACGGCCTCCGGCACCGTCATCTACGCCGGCTGGATGGGGGGCTACGGGAACCTGATCATCATCGACCACGGCGGCGGGCTCGCCACCGCGTACGCCCACCAGTCGAGCTTCGCCATCGGGGGTGGGCCGGTCTCGCAGGGCCAGACGATCGGCTACATCGGCTGCACGGGACACTGCTTCGGCCCGCACGTCCACTTCGAGGTCCGCCTGAATGGTGGAGCTGTGGATCCTCTCGGGTATCTCTAGCAGCGGTTTCGCGCAAAGTCTTGCGACTTGCGCGACCTTCCGGAAGCCGGGCGCCGCTCTCGCGGCG
>JACDAN010000278.1 GCA_013695385.1 Actinomycetota bacterium
CTGCCCGTTCCGCTCGTCAACGACCGAGCCTTCGGAACCGAAGCGGGCCACGCAGGCGCGCCGCGTGCCGCGAAGCGGCGCCCGGCGTCCAGAAGGTCGCGCAAAGTTGCAAGACTTTGCGCGAAGCGTCAGCGACCCGAGAAGTCGGCGGTGGCGACGCGCGCGCCGCCGAAGCCTGCGAACGAGCCGATCGCTACACCGACACCAACCCGCCGGAAGTTTCGCCGCAGGAGCGTCGCGCGGTGCGGTGGGCTCGCCAGCCACATGCGGACGATGCTCTCCGCCGAGCCGTCGACGCCCACGCCCCAGGCGAGCGTTTCTCCGAGCATGTGGCCTCGCGCGCCGTACCTGCGAAGGCGGCTGTACCAGTTTCCATGGTCGAAGCTGCCGGTCTGGATCATTGCCCGGGAGTGCCCACGGGCCGCTCGCTGGAGCGCGGAGCCGACACGCACCGGCGGCGCTCCGTGCGCCGCGCGCGCTCCGTTGATCGCCCGGAGCAAGTCCTGCTCCGGGCTGGTGAGCCCAGACGAAGACGCTCCTGGCGCGAGCGCCAACGACAGAATTCCCGACACGACCAGGGTGAGAAGGGTCCGGCTCCTCGTCACTGAAGTGCGGGAGTGTGTCACATAGCGACGACGTCGCTTACCCCCAATTCGCAATTCGTAAACCTTCGGTGACGCTCAGCGCGCATCTTCGACGAAAAGGGTGTCGCCGAGGATGCTGTGCGGCACGCGCGAGCTGCGGCTGTCCGGGCTCATCCGCGAGGATACCGGCTCGGGCGTCGGCTCTACACTTCGCCTGAGCGGGACGTAGCGCAGCCTGGTAGCGCGCCTGCTTTGGGAGCAGGAGGCCCCCGGTTCGAATCCGGGCGTCCCGATTGGCCGTTCGGTTTACCTTGCTGCGCGCTGGGATCCGTCGGACTCTTCTTCGGCGAAAAAGCGGAAGACGAAGACCGCGAAGACGGCGAAGAAGACGATCGACTGCTCGACCGCCATCGTCACACCGGCGAGCTGCTGATCGGCATGCGGAGAGAGGCCCCACAGCCCGCCGCCCTCGACGTAGTAGCCGTACGCCGCCCGAGGAACTAGGGCGAGCAGCAGGCCGATCGGGCTCGCGAGCACGAACGCCGCGAACAGATAGAGGGCGCGTGCTGCGTTCGAGAGGGCGTGCGGTGCTGCCTGCAGAAGCGGCCACCAGAAGATCGCTCCTGCGGCGACGTATGAAGCGTGCTCGAGATGCAGAAGCGTGGCCGGATGCCTGAGCGCAGCGTCGTACGCCGGAGGCAGGTGCCAGGCGAAATAGAGCCCGAGCCAGAGGCCAAGGGCCATGGGGGGTCGCGTGACGAACTGGACCGCCTTCGAACGGGTGAGGCGCACGGCGAGTGCCGGTGCAACGCCGAGGACGAGCAGCGCGGGGGCCCACTCCGCCAGCACCACGTTCTGAAGCAGGTGCGCCGAGAGCAGGTGGAAGCTCAACGCGTCGAGCGGGGTGACCGCGGTCGCGACGAGCAATGCGCAGCCGCCGCCGAAGAAGACGGCGCGGCGCCGACCCGGCGCGTAGCAGCGTGCGGCCAGCGCATAGATGAGCACGAGCCCCGCGATCCCGAGCAGGGCATCGGGATGGGCGGCCCACGCGTAGGGGTCTGGGCGAGTCATCGGGCGCTACGCTAGGCGCCGACTGCGGGCGTAGCTCAATGGTAGAGCCCTAGCCTTCCAAGCTAGTTATGCGGGTTCGATCCCCGCCGCCCGCTCTACTAGCAGCTAGGCGACGTCGATCCGGTCGATGGCGATCGGCGTCCGAGGCTTGTCGTTTCCGTCCCGATCGGCCTCCGAGATTCGGTCGACGACGTCCATCCCGGAAGTCACCTTTCCGAAGACGGTGTGCTTCCCGTTGAGCCAGGGCGCCGCCTCGGTCGTGACGATGAAGAATTGACTGCCGTTCGTGTTCGGCCCGGCGTTGGCCATCGCCAACGCTCCGCGGGCGACCGGATGGTCGTTGAACTCGTCTTCGAACTCGTACCCGGGGCCGCCCGTGCCCGTCCCGGTCGGGTCGCCGCCCTGGATCATGAAGTCGGGAATCACCCGGTGGAAGATGACCCCGTCGTAGAAGCCGTCCCGCGCCAGCTTCACGAAGTTCTCGACCGTCTTCGGAGCGTCGTCAGGGTAGAGTTCGACCTCGATCGCGCCTTCGCTCGTGTGCAGCGTCGCGGAGCTCATGGGATGCTGTCCGCCAGCGGTTCGAGCGCTCCTGCCGTCGGCTCGAGCTCCCCCGATTCGAGGCGGGCCGCGACGTCAAGCGCGAGCCGCCGCGCCTCGCTCTCGTGCTCCGGACCGAGCACCGTGTTCACGGTCGCTGAGATCTGGCCGTCCTCCACCAGCTCGAGCGCGACGGTGTCGAGCTCGCGCTTGGGGATGTAGGGATCTTCGGGAACGCCGACGCGGACGACGACCCGTCGCCCGTCTGGGAGCGTGGCGTCCTGCTCGATGGGGCGGACCCGAAGAGTCATCGAATCCGACATTTCATCATCCCTGCGAGGTGGACGTCCGACCGTGCGGCGATCCTGGGGTCGTGACGCCCGAGCGGATCGTCCGATTTCGCGCGAGGACGACCCTCGCCGTCATCGGGCTCTTCCTCGCCGTGGCGCTCCTCCTCGCCGTCATCTGGATCTCACGGCAGGTGCTGACCTGGATCGTCGTCGCGATCTTCCTGACTCTCGCGCTCAATCCGGCGGTCGAGGCGCTCCAGAGGCGGGGCGTCCACCGTCGGGGCCTCGCGACGGGACTGACGTTCCTGCTCGCCTTCCTCGTGCTTGCCGGGGCGGGCTCCCTGGTCATCCCGACGCTCGTCGAGGAGGCGGGAGGATTCGCGGAGAAGCTTCCCGACTACGTTCGGGACGTTTCCGAGGGGCGTGGTCAGCTCGGAGACCTCGCCGAGCGCTACGAGCTCGAGCAGCGGGTGCGGGCGGCGGTGGAGGGCGGCGGAGCCGGCGGGCTCCTCGGTGTTTCCGGAACGGCCCTCGCGGTCACGGAAGGCGTCCTCACCTTCGTCGTCGCCGTGATCACGATCGCCTTCATGACGTTCTTCATGCTGCTCGAGGGCCCGAAATGGATGGAGCGTCTCTACGGCCTCCTCCCCCCGGCCTCACGCGAGAAATGGCAAGGCATCGGCGGCGACATCTACCGGACGGTGGGGGGCTATGTCACCGGCAACCTGCTGATCAGCCTGATCGCAGGGGTCGCGTCGACGATCGTTCTCTTGATCATGGACGTGCCGTACGCGTTCGCGCTCGGGCTCCTCGTCGCCATCCTCGACCTGATCCCGCTCGCGGGTGCAACCCTCGCTGCGATCATCCTCACGGCGGTTGCCTTCCTGGCCTCTGTGCCCGCGGGGATCGTCGTCCTCATCTTCATGATTCTCTACCAGCAGCTCGAAAACCACGTCCTGCAGCCGCTCGTCTACAGCCGCACCGTCCAGCTCTCGCCGCTTGCGATCCTGATCTCCGTCCTGATCGGCGCGAAGCTGGCGGGGATCCTCGGCGCACTCGCGGCAATCCCTGTGGCCGGAACGATCCAGGTGTTGCTTCTCGCCTGGCTGAGCGAGCGTCGCGAGCGTGAGCTCCGCGAGCCCGCCACCCCCTAACCGTAATCCCCCTAACGGGGGGGGAACACACGAGCGGCGCAGGCCGATGTCAAAGGCATGCGAAGGGGTTTCGCACTCGTACTCGCGGCCGCCGCTCTCGGGTCGTCGCTTGCCGTAGGAACGGGTGAGGCCGCCGTTTCTCGGCAGGTCGAGTCGCTGGTTCAGGCGCGGCTCGCCGGCGTCGTCAAGGCCTCGGCCAAGCCGGCGCGAAACACGGCGCCTCACGGCTCGCGCGCAAAGTCTGCGATGGCCGTCCTCGAGGAGACGGTCGTCGACCGCATGAATCAGGTTCGGCGGCCGCACGGGCTCCGAGCGCTTCGTCTCTCTCGTCCTCTCGGTGTCGCAGCCGACTTTCACTCCCGCGACATGGGCCGCCGGGGCTATTTCGAGCACGACTCGATCGTCGGAACGCCGTTCTGGCGTCGCATCGAGCGCTTCTACCCCTCTCGCGGCTTTCGGTCCTGGACGGTGGGAGAGAACCTGCTCTGGGGCACCGACACCTACAGCGCGGCGTTCGCGGTCCGTGAGTGGATGAACAGCCCGCCTCACCGCGAGAACCTGCTCTCGCGCGAGTGGCGCGAGGTCGGGATCGGCGCGATCCACCTGTCCAACGCTCCAGGCACCTTCCGCGGGAACTCGGTCACCATCCTCACCGCGGACTTCGGCGCCAGGCGCTGACCCAGACCGGCGCTACGCTTCGACTGGGCGCCCGTAGCTCAGTGGAAGAGCAGCGGACTTCTAATCCGCGGGTCGCAGGTTCGAATCCTGCCGGGCGCGTCCTCTGTAACGGAGCCGATTTCACCGAAAGTGCCCGCAAATCGGCCGGTTTAGCGATCTAGCGGCACCCGCCGGTTCGGGACCGTTCGCAGCGGTTCGAGACCCTTCCCACGGGGTCTGCACGGGGTCTCGGGGTCTCCGCGGGGTCTGCAGTTGTCCCGCCGAACGTCTGCTCGGACACCCTGAGTAGCACGGACCAATAGGGCAGAACGGTCGCCTGCGCCAGTGTGCGCCAGTGACGCCTGACGGTCGCTCTCTCGGTGGCGTCACATAACAAACGCGTCGCTAAGGTCGCGGGGTGACACAGAGGGCCTACCGTGGTCGCCAGCCGAGCGCTCCGATGGATTCACCGACCTTGCTAGCCGTGATCGACGTGCTAGAGGCCGACGGAATCGGTATCTGGCTCGACGGCGGCTGGGGTGTCGACGCGCTGCTTGGGCGGCAAACACGTGAACACGACGACCTCGACCTCGTAGCCGAGCTTGGCTACGCGCGCCGGATCATCGAGCTGCTCACCGATATCGGATATTCCCTGGTCGCCGGGGGTCCTCCGAAGAGCTTCGTCGTTGTCGATTGCGACGGTCGCCAGGTCGACGTGCATCCAGTGACGTTCAACGCCGAGGGCGGAGGCGTCTATCAGATGGATGACGGCAACGAATGGGTCTATCCGAGCGAAGGGTTCAGAGGGCGTGGGAGCGTGGACGGGAGGCCGGTGCGCTGCCTCAGCCCCGAGGTTCAGGTACTGGTTCACGCGGGCTACGAACTAACTCAGAAGGACTATCGCGAGCTGTACTTCCTCCGTCAGCGGTTCGGAGTTGAGCCACCTCCACCGCTGCTCGAAAACGTGCTCGCCGCTGCCCAAGGGACGAGACGTAAAGAGTCTCGATTGCGCGAGTGTGCTCCCGCCTGACCGCCGATCTAACTCGTTGCGCTGAGGATCATGCCGGCGCCGACCGTGTCGTTCGTCGCCTCGTCGATCAGGATGAACGCGCCGGTGGTGCGGTTCTCGGCGTACGGATCGACCGCGAGCGGCTCGCTCAGGCGCAGGCGGACGCGGGCGATCTCGTTGAGCTCCAGGCGCTCGGGGCTGGGCTGATCCTCGAGCGTGTGGATGTCGACGACCGAGACGAGCTCGTCGACGATCGCGCGGACGGTGCGCGTCGTGTGCTTGATCGCCAGCTTCGTGCCAGGCTCGAGCGGCTGCTCGGCCATCCAGCAGACGGTCGCCTCGAGCTCGCGCGCCACGGTCGGCGCCTGCTCGGGGTCGGCGAGCATGTCGCCGCGTGAGACGTCGACGTCGTTGGCGAGCCTGACTGTCACAGATAGGCCC
>JACDAN010000288.1 GCA_013695385.1 Actinomycetota bacterium
GCTCGGCGGTGAGCCGGTCGGTGACGGTCAAGGGGAAGAACCGGCCGCCGGCCGAGAAGGCGTTCACGGTCACCTCGGGCCCGTCGACGAGCTCCTCCACGACGAAGCTCCCGTTCCGCGACGCCTCGAGGGCGGCCTCGACGGCACCGGCAACTGCCTCCGGCTCCGTGACGAGCGAGAGACCGCGCTGGCCCTGCCGGTCGGGCGCCTTGACGACGCACGGCACCTCCACGTCTTCCGCGTCCGACACGAGCCGCCAGCGCGGCTGCGGAACGCCGGCCTCGTCGAGGCGCTCCCGCTGTCGCCCCTTGTGTACCGCCAGCCCGGCTGTGGCCGGCTCGAGCGGGTGGCGGATGCCCAGCTTCGAGGCCACCCGTGCCGCGATCCCGACCGGCCAGTCGATCCCCGGCGCGATCACGCCGTCGATTCGCTCCGCGCGTGCCAGGCGCTCGATCCCGCGCTCGTCCTCGGTCGAAATGATCGCCCGCCGGTCGGCCAGTGCGAATCCCGGCGCGGAGGGGTCGCGGTCGACGGCGATCACGTGGAGCCCCCGCGCCCGGGCCGCCTCGAGCAGGCCGAGCTGCGCCGGTCCCGCGCCGAGAACTAGGAGACGCTTATCTCGGTCCGTGCTCGAGCCTGGATCCCCCGCCACCAATCTTCATTGTCGCGATACCACGCGACGGTGCGGGCGAGCCCGTCTTCGATCGGCGTCTTCGCGCTCCAGCCGAGCAGCCGTTCGGCCTTCTCCGTCGAGCCGATGTGCCGGTGCACCTGGCCGGGCCGCTCTTCCACGTGCTCCTTCAGCGAGGCCGGCTTTCCGAGCAGCTCGAGCACGACGTCGGCGATCCTCGACACGGAGACGTCCATCCCGGTCGCGACGTTGATCACCTCGCCGGAGACGAGGTCGAGATCCGCCTCGATCACTGCCTCGATCGCCTCGGCATCGTCCTCCACGTAGAGCCAGTCGCGGCTCGCTGTGCCGTCGCCGTGGACGGTCAGCGGCTCGTCGGCGAACGCCTGGAGGATGAACCGCGGGATCACCTTTTCCGGATGCTGGCGCGCGCCGTAGTTGTTGAACGGCCGCACGATCACCACCGGCAGGTCGTAGGTGGCGCGGTACGAGAAGGCCAGCCGGTCTGCTCCCGCTTTCGTCGCGGCGTACGGGCTGCGCGGGTTGAGGGGGTGCTCCTCGTCCATCGGGGCCGCCTCGGCGGTTCCGTACACCTCGCTGGACGAGATCAGGATGAACCGCTCGACCGGCTCCTCCCGGATCGCGTCGAGCAGAACCCGGGTCCCTTCCACATTTGTCGCGACGAACTCCGCGGCACCCTCGGCGATCGACTTCTCGACGTGAGACTCGGCGGCGGCGTTGACGATCACGTCGACTGCCGCGACAACGCTCTTGACGAGCGCCTCGTCGCGAATGTCCCCGTGGACGATCGAAAGCCGCTCGTGCGCCTGCACGTCGCTCAGGTTCTCGAGATTGCCCGCGTAGGTCAGCGCGTCGAGAGAGACGACCTCATACGGCGTCGCGCGGAGCAGGTGCCGGATGAAGGCGGAGGAGATGAAGCCCGCTCCGCCGGTGACCAGGACGCGCTTCACAGCTCTCGATCGATCGTGTACAGCGGTCGTCCCTCCACGTCTCGCTGGATCCTGGCGAGGTATTCGCCGATCAGCGCGAGAATGAACCCTTGCACGCCGAGCACGAAGATGACCCCGACGCCCCCGAAGAGCGGCCCGGGAAAGTCCGACTCGACGATCCAGTAAGCGACGCCGTAGACGCCGAGTGCGAGGGCGGCGAGCGTGCAGAGAAGGCCGAGCGCCATTCCGATCCACTGGATCGGCTGCGGCCAGAAGCCGGCCACGACGTGGAGCGCGAGACGGGTAAGGCGCATCGGGGTGTAGCGGGAAGACCCGCGGCGTTGCTCGTGCGCGACGTCCACCTCGACCACGGTGGCGCCGCCGGAGAGGACGAGCGCCTTCGTGAACTTCTGGCGGCCGATCGCGCCGAGCATCGGCTCGATCGCCGAGCGGCGATAGGCGTTGAAGGCGCAGCCGAAGTCGGAGATCCTCGCGCCCGTGAAGCGCCGCAACATCCCGTTGACGAGAAGCGACGGCGCCGTACGGCCCCAGGAGTCACGACGCGACGCGCGTCGCCCGCTCGCGACGTCCGAGCCGTTCCGCACCGCCTCCACGAGCCTGGGGATGTCCTCCGGCGCGTTCTGCAGATCGCCGTCCATGGTCACGAGCACATCGCCCTTCGCTCGAACCAGGCCGGCATGCATCGCGGGGTGCTGTCCGAAGTTGCGCTTCAACCGAACGCCGCGTACACGCCCGTCGGCGGCGTGGGCGCGCTCGACCTCGTCCCACGTCCCATCGGTCGATCCGTCATCGACAAGGAGGAGCTCGAAGAGCCCGTCTTCGCCGCCGAGCGCGGATGTCGTCCTGCGGACGAGGTCGCCCACGGTGGCCCGCTCGTTGTAGAGCGTCACGATCACCGAGACCTCCGGATCCGAGGCCGAAACGATTTCCATGGCACAATCTTGTCACCGGTGGCCGCCGCACTCGAAGACCGGATCAACGAGCTACGCGACGACAGAGATCACGGAGCGAGCTGGATGGCACGGCGCGCCGTCGAGGCGCTCGCCGAGATCGCGGAACAGCACACCGGTAACACCGACGAGTTGCTCGAGGAAGTCCGAGAAGCCGGCCGCCGCCTCGCGGCCGCCCGGCCGGGTGTGGGCGCCGTCGCTGGCGCCGTTGGGCGCCTGTTGGCGTCGGGACGGTACGAGAGCCATCTCGAGCCCGAGGCGCTCCGCCAGGTCTTCATCGAGGAGGCGGTGGCGCTCACCGAGGGACGCAAGCGCGCGCCGGCGTCGATCGCGATCCAGCTCAACGACCGGCTGGCAGGCGCGACCGTCTTGACGCACTCCGCCTCGGCCACGGTGCGCGAGGCTTTTCAGCACTGCGCACCGGCGAAGGCTCTCTGCACCGTCTCGCACCCGGTCGAAGAGGGCCGGGCGTTCGTGGACGACATGCTCTCGGCCGGGCTCGATGCAGAGCTCGTCGGGGACGCCGAGGCGCCGGGACGGATCGGCGAGGTCTCCCTGCTCCTGCTCGGCGCCGACACCGTCTTTCGCGACGGCGCGATTTGCAACAAGGTCGGAACCATTCCGCTCGCGCAAGCCGCCCTGGCCGCGGGAATACCGACCGTCGTCGCCGCCGAGGTGATCAAGCTCGCACCGGTGACCGGCGCCCAGGCTCCCGACCTCGCCGAGTTCGAGAAGGAGCTCTTCGAGCTCGTCCCTCCCGACCTGATCACCGAGATCGTCACCGAGGAGGGGCCTTTCGAGCCCGACCAGGTCGCGGCGCTCGTGGAGCGCGTCCCGTTCCTCCGCGAGGGCTACGAGCTCGTGGCCCCGGCGCGCGTCAGCGGCTAGACAGGGCTTCCGCAACCCGGTCGAGGTCATCATTGCCGAGCCGGTTGTGGAAGGGCAGCGCCAGCGCGCGCTCATAGGCGGCGTCCGCCCCTGGGAAGGGGCCCTGATCGCCGTAGGCGGCGAGGCGATGAAGCGCGTAGGTGCCGATCTGCGCCTCGATACCGGCCTCCCTCAGTCCCGAGAGCACCTCGTCTCGCCGATCGACCCGCACGACGTACGCCTGCCAGCCGTGGCGGTCGCCGGCGTCCGCGGACGGAAGCCCGACGACGCCGTCCAGGCGCTCGGCGTAGGCGGCGGCGAGGCGTTCTCTCTCGGCGAGCAGCTCCTCGAGCCGGCGCATTTGCGCGACCCCCAGGGCGCAGAGGATGTCCGGGAGCCGGTAGTTCAGGCCCGGCGCCCGGATCTCGAAGCCGCCGTGGGGCTCGATCCCGTGGTGGCGGAGGCGACGCACGGCGTCCGCGATCCCGCCGTCGTCCGTCGTCACCGCCCCGCCCTCGCCGGTCGCGACGATCTTCCGGGGGTGGAATGAGAGGCAACCCAGCTCGCCGAGGCCGCCGCACGCACGACCGGCGCGCCGCGCGCCGAGCGCGCCCGCAGCGTCCTCGAGGAGCGCGACTCCCTCCGGAACAGCACCCTCCAGCTCGTCCCAGCGCGCCGGCCGCCCGAACAGGTGGACGACGAGGACGGCCTTCGTCCGCTCGGTGACCGCTGCGGCCACGGCCCCGGGGACGACGTTCATCGTTTCGGGATCGACGTCCACGAGCACCGGTCTGGCTCCGGCGAGCGCCACGACGTTGGCGGTCGCGGGGAACGTGTAGGCGGGGACGATCACCTCGTCGCCGGGGCCGATCCCGAGGGCCAGCACCGAGAGGTGCAGCGCAGCCGTCCCGGAGGAGACCGCCACGGCGTGCTCGACCTCGCAGGCCTGGGCGAGCGCAGCCTCGAACTCGCCCACCTTGGGGCCCATCGTCAGCTGCCCGCTCTCGAGCACCTCTGCGACAGCGGCCAGCTCCTCGGCCCCGAGGTCGGGCCAGGCGAGCCGGATCACGCCGGCGCCGGCTGGCGCTCTCGATACCACGCGACCCACCATGGGGGAAACCATGTTTCCCCCATGAGCCCCCTTCTTGTCTTGCCGCCCATCAACCTACGCCGGCTGCGGCCGGCTGGCGCTCTCGATACCACGCGATCGTGCGGGCCAGGCCGTCGTCGAGATCGACCTTCGGCTCCCAACCGAGGAGGTTGCGGGCCTTGTCCACGTTCGGAATCCGCATCTCGACGTCCGTGTAGTGGAGTGGGCGGAAGGTGATCTCCGAGTCGGCCTCCATCAGCCGCCGGATCCTGGCTGCGAGGTCGTAGACGGTCACGACCGAGCGCGCGTTCCCGATGTTGAAGACCTGTCCGACCGCCTCGGGCCGCTCGAGGATCAGGAGGAGTGCGTCGACGAGATCGTCGACGTAGCACCAGGCACGGATCTGTGCCCCGTCGCCGTGGATGACCAGGTCCTCACCGGCGAGAATCGCCTCGATGAACGCACGGATCGCCCCTCCGCCGATCTGCCCCGGACCGTAGACGTTGAAGGGCCGCAGGGAGCACGTCGGAAGCCCGAGCTCGTCGTAGTAGGAATGGGCGAAGTGCTCCCCGGCCAGCTTCGAGACAGCATAGGTCCAGCGCGCCTCACCGACCGAGCCCTGCGCCGTCTCGTGGATCTCCTCGACCTTGTAGGCATGTCGCCCGAAGACCTCGCTCGTCGAGAAGTCCACGAGGCGCTCAAGGGACTCGCGGGTCGCCTGGGCCGCCTCGAGCACGTTGTAGGTGCCGATCAGGTTGACCGTCATCGTCCGAACCGGGCTCTCGAGGACGGTGTCGACTCCGGCGATGGCTGCAAGATGCACGATGTGGGTCGCCCCCTTCGCCGTCTCCAGGATCAGTTCCGCGTCGAGGACGTCGCCCTGGACGAACGTGAGGTTCGGGTGCCCGGCGAGCTCCGTCCCACCGAGCGCGTCGCGGTGAAGGTTGTCGTAGACGACGATCTCGTTGTCGTCGATCAGGCGGCGGCTGAGCGTGGTTCCGATGAACCCCGCGCCGCCGGTGAGCAGAATGCGCTTACCTTGAAGAGGCACGCGGCGAGTCTAGTAGCGGTTCTGGCGCTGCTCGTGGGCTGCGGGGGCGGCGACGGCAACGATCCGGAGCCGATTCCGCCCTCCCAGAGCGCGACGGAGCTCAAGATCAGCGCCTCGCCGGATGGGCGCTCCGGCGATCAAAGCGACTGGACGCTTCGGTGCTCGCCTACGGGTGGCTCCCTCCCGGATCCGGAGGAGGCTTGCCGGCAACTCGAGCGCCTCGACCGGCCGTTCGTCCGGCCTGCGAACGCGATCTGCACCGAGATCTACGGGGGTCCCGCCGTCGCCGACGTCCGCGGCACGTTCGAGGGCAGGGAGGTGAAAGCGACGTTCAGCAGGACGGACGGCTGCGAGATCGCGCGCTGGGACCGCCACGCCTTTCTCTTCCCGGTCGCCCTAGACGCGCAATGACGCTCGGTGCGAAGGGCACCGTCCTCTTCGTCGGGGCGGGCCGCCATCAGCGTCGCGCGCTTGCGCGGCTCAAGGAGCTCGACGTCCGGATCGTCGCCGTCGACAGGAACCCCGACGCTCCCGGACTGACGATCGCCGACGTCGGAGAGGTGGTCGATTTCAGCGACGCCGAGTCGGTCGTGGAGGTCGGGCGCCGCCATTCAGTCGACGGGGTCATGACCTACGCGGCCGACCGGGCAGTGCCCGTTGTGGCCTCCGCAGCCGAGGCGCTCGGGCTCCCCGGAATCGGCTCGAAGACCGCTCACCTGATGACGAACAAGATCGCCATGCGGAGGGAGCTGGCCGAGGCCGGCGTCCCGCAGCCGAGCTTCGCCGCAGTCCGGACGATCCACGAGGCGCGCGCGGCCGCCGAGGCAGTGGGCTTCCCGGCCGTCTTGAAGCCCGCTGACTCTGCCGGGCAGCGCGGGCTCTTCCTGTGCGAGTCCCTCGACGACGTCGACCGCCACCTCCACGTCTCGCTCGCGCAGTCGACCGAGCGGGAGGCGATCCTCGAGAGCTACCACGAGGGGCAGGAGGTGAACGGGCTCCTCGTGGTGCGCGGCGGCGAGCCCGTCGTGCTGACTCTCTCGGATCGTCGCCGTCCGCCCGGCCCGGGGTTCGGCGTCGCACTCACCCACGTCTTCCCCTCGACGCTCTTCGGCGATGCGCTCGAGGAGGTGCGGCGAACAGGAGTCCACACGGTCAACGCTCTCGGCCTGCGTGACGGCGTCGCCTACCCGCAAGTGCTCTGGAGCGAGGACGGTGTGGCGCGCCTGATCGAGGTGGCCGCGCGCATCCCCGCTGGGCAGATGGACTCGGTGGCTCGGTACGGCGTCGGTGTCGACCTGATCGAGGTCGCGCTGCTCCAGGCGCTCGGCCGTCCGGTGCCCGACGAGCTCGTCCAGCCGAAGGCGCAGCAGCCGATGGCGATCTCGTTCCTGACCGCCGAGCCCGGCCCCCTGCCCACCGGGAAGCTCGTCAGGGTCGGAGGGCTCGACCGGGTTCAAGCCTTCCCCGGAGTGGTCGAGGCCGAGCTCTACCTCCAGAGGGGTGAGACGATCCGCCCCGTGCGGGTCGACGGCGACCGCCGGGGCTACGTGATCGCCCTCGGGGATACGAATCTGGAAGCGGTTGAGCGCGCCGAGGCCGCAGCGCGCCTGCTCGACGTCGAGGTGGAGGCGGCGTGAGCTGCAACTTCGAGCTCGGCCACTACCGGGACCTGCTGAGAGCAGCCGTCGAGGGCGGCTACCGGTTCACGTTCTTCGAGGAGGAGCCGCAGCCGCACGCGCTCTACCTGCGCCACGACGTCGACCTCTCGCTCGACGCGGCCATCCAGATGGCGGAGATCGAGATCGAGGAGGGCGCCAGGGCCACGTACTTCCTCATGACCCAGAGCGTCTTCTACAACCTCCATTCGCCGGAGGGCCTACGGGCCCAGAACCGGCTGAGGGAGCTCGGCCATCGCGTCGGCCTCCACGCGGTCTGGCCCGGCGCCGAGCTCGACGACCGCTTCGACCCCGTCGTCGCCTGGCACAACCCGGACTCCGATTACATGTCCGACCCCCTCCCGGGAGCCGTGAACGTCATGGAGCCCCCGTGGTTCGATCCCGACCAGTACCGCTCGGACTCGAATCAGCGCTGGCGGAACGGCTGCCCTCACGAGGAGCTCCGCTCCGGCACCTTCGAGTGGCTCCAGCTGCTCGTCCACCCCGAGATCTGGGTCTACCCCGGCAACTCGATGCGAGAGACGATGCTGACACTTCTCGACGCCGAGCGAGACCGACGCCTCGAGCTGCTCGCCGACGACCGCATCGACCTCTCGTGAGCGCTCGGTCGGCAAGTAACACAGTGTTACTAGCTCTCCGAAGCGCCCGAGTTTGGCTCCACTCCACGATCCGCGGGCCCTCGAGGAGCAAGTAACAGAGTGTTACTAGGCAAGCGGCTCGGCGAGCTCGCACGGCACTCGGCCGTCTACGGCTTCGGCTCGCTCGTCTCGCGCTTCATCGCCGTTCTGCTGCTCCCGGTCTACACCCGCTTCCTGTCACCTTCCGACTACGGCCTGATCGAGACCTTGATCGCGCTCTCCGCGGTGCTGACGGTGCTCCTCGCCGCCGGGGTGAAGAGCGCGTTCTTCCGGTTCTACTTCGACGAGCCGGAGGGGCCTGGCCGGCTCCGAATCATCCGGACGTCCTTCTGGTTCACGATGACGATGGGGACGGCGGGGCTTGCCGCCGGCCTGCTCCTCGCCGGGCCGATCTCAACACTGCTCTTCGGCTCGGGAGAGCACGCCACGCTCGTCCGAGCCGCGTTCGTCGGGCTCTGGGCGCACGTCAACTACGAGCAGATGACGTCCCTCTTCCGGGTCGAGCAGCGCTCGGCGGCGTATCTCGTGGCGACATTGATCAACCTGACGCTGACGGTCGCCGCGACGCTCCTGCTCGTCGTCGTCTGGGAGCAGGGGCCGGTCGGGGTCATCGTCGGCAACTTCATCGGAACGCTCACCGTCTACGCGGGCCTGCTGGCGTACCGCAGGGAGCAGCTCGGCCTCGAGCTCGACGGCGCGCTCCTCCGTGAGATGAACCGCTTCGGGATGCCACTCGTGCCCTCCGGGCTCTTTCTCTGGGCTCTGAACTTCAGTGATCGGTTCTTCCTCGTGAAACTGAGCGGCCCGCGAGAGGTCGGCCTGTACTCGATCGGCGTCCGCGTCGCCTCGGCGATCATCCTCCTGCTCGCCGCCTTTCGAACGGCCTGGCCTGCCTTCGCCTACTCGATCGAGGACGACGACGAGGCGGCACGCACGTACGGCTTCGTTCTCACCTACGTAGTCCTGATCACGTCGTGGATGGCGCTGGCGCTCGGGCTGCTCGCCCCGTGGCTCGTGCAGCTCTTGACGACGGAGGATTTCTACTCGGCCGAGCGCGTGGTCGCCCCACTCGCCTTCGCCGCGGCGGCCTTCGGCGGGTACATCGTCGTCGTCATCGGGATCGGGCGAGCGCGGCGCACCCGCTCGAACTGGGTGATCACGGGGGCTGCCGCCGCCCTCAACGTCGTCCTCAACATCGCCCTGATCCCGGAGTTCGGGATGATGGGCGCCGCCGTCGCCACGATCGGGGCATACGGAACGCTGTTCCTCGGGATGGCGTGGAAGGCGCAGCGCGTCTTCCCGGTTCCCTACCAGTGGAGACGGGTGGCGACCGCGTTCGGTGTCGCTGTCGCGCTCACAGCGCTCGGCCGTGTCCTCGATCTTCCGCTGGCCGCGTCGATCGCGCTGATCGCCGCCTATCCGCTGCTCCTCCTGCCGCTGGGCTTCTACCTCCCGGAGGAGCGCCGGCGGCTCCGGGCGCTGGCTCCGCTCCCCCGGTAGGCCGCTAGTACGATCGCGCGCAGTGAGCGAATCGGCGACAGCCCTCGATCACGAAGGCGAGGTTCGCGAGAGCGGGCTCGTCGAGCACCTCGAGCGGCGGGCGGCCGAGTTCTGGGACACCGTCAAGGGTGAGACCGAGCGGGGCCACCGCTACAACACCGGGCGAATCACGGGCCGCGACGGCTACGACGAGGGATTTCGCCTCTACCGGCTCCTGCGGGAGATGAAGCCTCGCGTCGCCGTCGAGACAGGCGTCTGCAACGGCGTCTCCACCGCATTCCTGCTCCTGGCGCTCGAGCGCAACGGCGACGGTGAGCTGCACTCGATCGACCTTCCCGAGATCGCCGGCGAGCAGTATGAGCCCGGCACCTTCTGGGACGGCAAAGGGGGCGCCGTGATCCCGCCGGGCCGCGATCCCGGGTGGATGATCCCCGCCGACCTGCGCGGACGCTGGAGCCTCGTGCTCGGGCGGAGCCAGGACGAACTGCGACCCCTGCTCGAGGGCACCGGCGAGATCGACTTCTTCATGCACGACAGCGAGCACTCGTACGACTGCATGAGCTTCGAGTTCGACACGGCCTGGGAGGCGCTCCGGGACGGAGGCGCGCTCATCGCCGACGACGTGAATCTCAACCCGGCGTGGGACGAGTTCACGACGCGAGTCGGGCGCAGGTCACAGCCGCTCGGGAGCAAGCTCGCGCTGATCGTGAAGTGACGACGGTCCTGGTCTCCGCGGCGGGTGCTCCGGGCACGGCGGCGCTCGTCCGGGCACTCCGGGAGAACGGCGAGCGCGATGTGCGCGTCGTCGGGACGGACATGGCCGACCGCGCCGTCGGTCGCCACCTCTGCGACGCCTTCCACCTCGTCCCCTCGGGATCTGACCCCGGCTTCGCCGACGCGATGCTCGATGTCGTGGCGAAGGAGGGTGTCGACGCGATCCTCCCACAGTCGTCGTACGACCTCCTCGGCCTCGCCGAGTCGAAGGGGCGCTTCGACGATGTGGCCGTGATGGTCGCCTCGGCCGAGGCCGTGCAGCGCTCGAACGACAAGGCCGAGAGCTACGCACTGCTGGACGAGATCGGCGTGCCCGGGCCCCGGTGGAAGCGGGTGGTCGGCGGCGAGGCGATCGCCGCAGCGGCCCGGGAGCTCGGATACCCCGGGGAGGAAGTGGCGATCAAGCCGGCGTTCTCGTCGGGCTCGCGCGGATTCCGGATCCTCTCGGCCGGCGCCGACCGCCGCGAACAGCTGCTGAAGAACCGGCCGGGCGTCGCCGAGGCGCTGCGCCTGGAGGAGCTCGTGGAACTGCTCGGGGACGATGACACGCCGTTGCTCGTCATGGAACTGGCCGAGGGCCTCGAACGGACGATCGACGGAATCGCGGAAGGCGGGACGATCCTCCTCGGACACCCGAAGACCCGTGAGTCGATGCGCGCCGGTCTCGCCATGTACTTCGCGACGCTCGAAGACGACTGGCTGATGGAGCTCGCCGGAAAGATCGTCGAGGCGCTCTCGCTCGACCACTTCTTCAACATCCAGCTGGTGGGAGACAAGGTGATCGAGATCAACCCGCGGATCTCGACGATCGTCTACCAGGAGGACCTGAACCTTCCGTGGCTCGGGGTGAAGCACGCGCTCGGGGAGATCTCGGCGGAGGAGCTCGCCGAAAACCAGGACCGGGTGCGCTCCTCCCGCCGGGCGCTGCGCTACTTCGACCAGGTCGAGTGGGACGAAAACTGATCACGCGCTCCTGGGGCGGCGCTGCGGAGCCGGGCTCCGCCCGGCGGGAGCCGTAGCCGGCCAGGTGCGTGTGATCCATACGCCGCTGAACGTGGCGGGGATCCCGTGGACGAACGTGCAGGCGCTCCGGCGCAAGGGCATCGATGCCCGGCTGGTCGCGGTGGAGCGGCAGAAGCTCCACCCCGAGGCCGACTGGTCGCTCGACCGGCCGGCAGGCTTTTGGGGCCGCCAAGCGGTTCAGTGGCCCGCATTCCTGCGGCTGCTGCCGAAGACGGATGTCTTCCACTTCTACTTCGGGTGGACGCTCGTTCCCCGGAAGCTGACCTGGCCGATCCTGAAGGCGACCGGGCGCAAGTCGGTACTTCACTTCCTCGGCTCCGACATCCGCGGCAAATCGTCCGAGCAGCTCGCGTATGCACGCGGCGCCGACGCGCGGATCGTCGGGTCGCACGATGCGCTCCGCTGGGTGCCGGACGCACACGTGATCCCTCCCGGCCTCGACCTGGCTCAGTACCGGCCGACACCGCCCGAAGATCGTCCGCGTCCCATCGTCGTCCACGCTCCCTCCAGTCGCCGCCGGAAGGGAACCGAGCACGTCGTCGCCGCCTGCGAGGGGCTCGACGTCGAGCTCGACATCGTGGAGGGTCTCCGCCACGACGAAGCCCGCCGGCGGTACGAGCGAGCCGACATCGTCGTCGACCAGCTCAACGCCGGGTGGTACGGGATCTTCGCCCTGGAGGCGATGGCCCTCGGCAAGCCGGTGCTGAGCTACCTCCGCCCGGAAGCCGTGCAGGAGACCGAGCGGGCACTGGGCCTCGACATCCCGATCGTAGCGGTCACGAGGGAGACGCTCCGTGAGCGCATCGCCGAGCTCACCGCCTCGGCCGAGGAGCGGCGGCGAATCGGCGCTTCCTCCCGCGCGTACGTCGAGCGCGTGCACGACGCGGACGAGGGCGCCGACCGCCTGATCGAGATCTACCGCTCCCTCTAGCGGCCGACGAGGTTGAACATCCGCCGGCCCACGCGTTCGACGGGGCCGGGTAGCCACCCGCGCTTCTTCTTCAGGACCGAGGTGACGGCCCCGAACACGCGCTTCGTCGCCTGCACCCTCCGGGCGTGGAGCCGGTCGCGTGCGGTGTTCTCGAAGACTTTCCGCGCGACCGTCGTCGAGCCGATGACGAAGCGCACGTCCCTGAACTGCCGTGAGGCATAGATCCGCTGGGCGACCACGCGGCGAACTCCGGTATGCCAGGTCGTGTCGTGGAACGCCACCGCGCCGCCGTCGACGACCTTCGGCACCCAGGTGTCGAAGTCGTGACGCACGTCCTCCTCTTCGTGCGAGCCGTCGACGAAGAGCAGCTCGATCGGCTGGTCGAATTCGCCCACGACTTCCTGGGACATGCCCTTGACAGGCGTGACGAGGTCGGCGATCCCGGCGCGCTCGATGTTCTGCTTGAACTCCCCGTGCCGGTGATCCGCGTGGGGGTCGACAGCGAAGACTTGCACGCCGCTGCCGGCGCGTGACCCCAGGCCGAGGCAGATCGTCGACTTGCCCTTCCACGAGCCGATCTCGACGATCACGCCCTCTCCGGTGCACCTCTTCGCGAGCTCGTAGAGGGCCTCGCCCTCTTCGTCCGAGAGCCAGCCCGGAACGTCCTTGATCAACTCCCTGACGGGCGCGAAGTCGCTCATAGCTCGCGATCCCAGTAGTCCACGTTGCTCTCGCGCCGTACGAGGACGTGGTCGTCGCGGAACTCCGCGCCGGGCCACGCGCCGATCTTGTCGCTGTCTGGGTAGACGGCGAGGGACGGATCGATCTTCGTCGAGAGGATCATCACCCGCACCGTCTCATCGGTCCCGTTCGTGAACTTGTGCGCACCCTCAGGCCCGTTCGGGAAGCAGATGACATCCATCGGCTCGACCTGCTCCTCGCCGCCCGGATGGCGGAGCGTCGGCCGGCCCTGGAGCACGATCGCCCACTCCTCGTTGCCGTACTCGTAGTGGTACGGGCAGATGCTCTGGCCGGGCGGGAGCTCGTAGACGGTCGCACCGAGCATGGCGGCTCCGATCGACGGGCCGAACCGCGCCATGGTCGCCTTGTAGCCCTCCGGGTCGGTGCCGTCGACCTCGAACTCGAGCGTGGCGAGATTGACCTTCTTCATGGCTGCGATTGAATCAGGCGACGAGCAGGCCGGTCGTGTACATCACGGCGACGCCGGTGAGAAAGCCACCGAGGACATACGGCGAGGCCAAGCCGCCGGGCGCCTTGCGCGCGACGTACCGCCCCACCTCGACGACCACCTCGAACGCCGCGCCCGCGGCGGCGGCGAAGAACAGCACGCCCAGGAGGTCGCTGGTGATGAACCCACCGACCCATGCGCCCAGGATCGCCGGCGAGCCGGCGACGAGCGTGAGCACGACGAGCCGCAGCCAGGAGACATTGCGACCCTCCGAGAGCGGCGTCGCGATCCCCAGCCCTTCCGTGACGTTGTGAATCATGAAGCCGACGATGAAGAACGTGCCGAGCGCGAGCTCGCCGAGCGCGAACGACGACCCGATCGCGAGCCCCTCCCCCATGTTGTGCAGGCCGATTCCGATCGCGACCAGGGTCGCCAGCGCAAGGCCGCCCGAGGGACCGGTGCCGCCGCGCTCCCCGAGCCCCCGGGAGACCGCCGTGAGAAAGAGGTACGAGAACGCCACGCCCAGCAGGACGAGGCCGGCGCCGCCGAGGGCGCTCGGCAGCGCCGCCTGCAGCGCCAGGGCCTCCGAGAGCGCATCGACCGCGAGGAAGCTGAGGAGCCCCGCCGTCAGCGCCATGAACGCAGCGAGCCACTGGGGAGCCACGCGCCGCAGCGATGGCAGCCAGAGCAGGCCGAGCCCCACGGGAACGATCCCCACCAGGAACCCGATCAGCGCGTAGCCGAGGAAGCTCTTGCCCGAGGCGCCCGGTGTCTGAACCGCCGCCGGGATGTTCTCGACCGTCTGGATACCGGTGGAGCTGGTGACGCCGACCGAGATCGGCTCGTCCTCGACCCAGTCGTACGGCACGATGATCTCGCTCGAGCGCAACCGCCCGAGTGTCTGAGGCCCGTCGAGCCCGAACGGCAGAATTGCATCGTCCACCGCCACGGCGGCGATGGTGAGATCGTCGCGTTGCGGGTTCGTGACGCGGATCCGGATCTCACCGGGGTGGAACTCGACCCGGCGGATGTCGAACTCGTCGACGGGAGGCGGGTTCTCGCCGAGCAGCCCGGTGATCGACGAGCCGCTCGCCGTGAACAGCGCGACGACGCCGGTGAGCAGGAGCAGCGGGACGAGGGCCCACAGGCGCCAGCTCCGTCCGCCCGGCGCGGCTTCCGCGTGGCTGGCCAACTAGTCCTCCACGTTGAAGAAGCCCATCCAGCCGAGCTCCGCGAACTCCGACTGGTGCGCGTGGAACATGAAGAGGCCGGGGTTGTGAAAGTCGATCTCGATGATCCCGCGCTGGCCCTGGGTCTGCATGATCGTGTCCGTGTACTCGAACTGGTCGGTCGTACCGGTCGGGTAGTAGCGGAAGAACTCTCCGTGCAGGTGGAACGAGTTGATGAGGTCGAACTCGGTCAGGTTGGCGAGGTAGATCCGGACCGTCTGTGAGCGCTTGACGCTGATCGGGTACTTCGCGTAGTAGAACGCCTTGCCGTTGACCGTGTAGAAGTTGTTCTCGCCGTCGCCGTCGGTGTCGAACCCGTTCATCACCATGACGAGCTCCTGCGCCGGCTTCCGCGGCTCCCTGGGGTCGATGATGAACGCGCCGTAGAGGCCCTTGTGGATGTGCTTCTTCAGCGGCGTCGCATGACAGTGGTAGAGGTGCAGGCCCGCCGGCAACGCGGGGAACTCGTACGTGAACCTGCCGCCGGGCCGGACGATCTCGAAAACCCCATCCATGTTCGCGGGATGGATCCCGTGGAAGTGAATCGTGTGCGGATGGGTGCCGCCGTTCAGAAACTCCACCCGAAGGAGATCGCCCTCGGTGGCGCGGATGATCGGCCCGGGCACGGTGCCGTTGTACGTCCACGCGTTGAACTCGACGCCCTGGGCAACCTCGATCGTCTTGTCGAGCGCGGTGAGCTCGTACTCCCGGACGCGCCCGGGCTTGTACGGGAGGGCCTTCGTCGGGAGGAGCAGCCTGTCGAGGTCGTGCGGCCCACCCGGCGCCGGGACCTGGTGTCCGATCATCGCGGCATGGCCCGTCGCTGCGTGCGTGTGGCCCATGTGCGTCGCGCTCGGCTCGGCCTGCGCATGGCTCGGCCAGGCAAGCCGGGCGAGCGGTGCAGCGGCGACGAACGGCGCGGCGCCGGCGAGAACCTGCTTCCTGGTCAACCCTTTCTTAGACACGTCTAAAAGCTTAGCCGAAGTTCGGCTAAACTGTGGGCGTGCAAGGAATCACCGAGGCGATCCAGGACTACCTCAAGGAGATCTACAAGCTCGAGGCGACCGGTGGCCGCGCCACGACCTCCGCCCTCGCGGAGCGGCTCCGCGTCTCGGCTCCCTCTGCGACGTCGATGCTCAAGAAGCTCGCGACCCTGAGACTCGTCGAGCACGAGCCCTACCGGGGCGCCCGGCTCACGCGGAAGGGAGAGCGGCTGGCCCTCGAGGTCATCCGCCACCACCGGCTCCTCGAGCAGTATCTCGCCCAGACGCTCGGCCTCCCGATCGACGCGGTCCACGAGGAAGCCGACCGACTCGAGCACGCCCTGTCCGAGGAGCTCGAGGCGCACATCGACCGAACTCTCGGCTTTCCCACGCACGATCCGCATGGCGACCCGATCCCCGACGCGAGGCTGAAGGTCAGGAACCAGCTGCTGACACCTCTCGCCGAGCTCGAAGCCGGTACGAAGGCGACGATCAGCCGTGTTCCGGATCGAGACGGCGACTTGCTGCGCTATCTCACGAAGCTGAAGCTCACGCCGGGCACTCGCATCGAGATCAGAGACGCAGCCCCTTTCGACGGACCGCTGACCGTGCGGGTGGCCGGCTCCGACCACGCCATCTCGCGCGAGCTCGCGGCCAAGATCGGCGTGACTTGACGGTCACGTAGCTCGAAAGGACGCCGGAGCCGAGGCAGCCTAGGCTTTCGGCGGCTCGACGGGCTCGAGCCCGCGCACGAGGACGAAGGGCTCGGCGTACGCAACGCCGACCCCCGCCCCGTAGAAAGCTGCATGGGCCTGCAAGGCTTCCGCGTTCCGCGGATGCGGCGCCGGCCGACGCTCGGTCTCGTAGCAGGCGAACGCCTCGAGCTTCCGCTCGAGCGTCTTCGTGACGTCCACGAACCAGTTGGGAACGAACCAGTTCAGCCCGGCGGGCGTCCACTCGACGCTCGAGGTGGGCCCGTAGGTGAGGACGCGGCGGACGCACTGCCCCGGCGTCGCGCGAGTCGCCACGGCGACCGAGTCGAAGAGTGCTCGGTGGTCCTTGTTCACGTCCGGATGCGGCGCGTAGACCACCTCGGGCCGGAAGGACGCGAGCTCCGCCTCGACGACGCGGTTCACCTCGACGTGGGCAAGCGTGTCGAGTCGCATGTCCGGAAGGTCCAGATGGACGAAGTCCTCGACCCCGAGCACGGCTGCGGCACGCCGCGCCTCCTCGTCCTTCTGCGCCCGGCGCTCGGAGTCACCCGGATACTGCGCGGAGCTCCCGTCCGTGACGCACACGATGCGCACCTCGTCGGTAACCGCATCGGCGTGGAGGGCGATCGTCCCTCCCATCCCGAGCACTTCGTCGTCGGGGTGCGCCGCCAGGACGAGCACCCTCACCGGCGCCTCCTCTCCGTCATCCGAGCCTGTCTCCGACTGCGAGCCGCTCGCCGACCGCGTCGCCCTCGATCGGCTCGCCGCCTTCGAGCTCGACCTCCTCGAGGAGGATGGCGCCCTCGCCGCACGCGACCACCACGCCTTCAGGGCGCCGATCGACGATCACTCCGGCGTCTCCCACCTCCGGGCTCTGGACGTCGCGGGCACGCCACACCGTGAGGCGGAGATCGCCGGCGAAGGTGAAGGCACCGGGATAGGGACGGGTCTGCGCGCGAACCCAGTCGTACAGGTACGGCGCACGCGTCTCCCAGTCGATCAGCCCGTCGAGCGGCGTCCGCTTCGGCCAGGAGCTCGCGCGGCGAGGATCCTGCGCCGTCAACGGCGCCGTGCCCTCGAGCAGGAGAGGCACGTAGCGGCGCACGAGCGCTACATGGGCCTCCGAGAGCTTCTCGTACAGGCTCGTCGCCGTCTCGTCCCGGGAGATCGGAACCTCGACCTGGCCGACGATCGGGCCCGAGTCCGCCGTGGGGTCGAGAATCTCGAACAGGCTGACGCCTGTTTTGGCGAGGCCGCTCAGGATCGCCCAGGGGATCGGCGCCCGCCCGCGGTGGCGCGGGAGGAGCGTCGGGTGCATCCCGAAGACGCCGCGTGGGGCGAGCGCGATGAACTGATCGCGAACGAGCTGCGACCAGCCGACCACGAAGGCGAGGTCGGGAGTCGTCTCCCGGATCGCCGCCACGGTCTCGGGCGCGTTGATGTCGGTCGTTAGAACCAGGCGCGCCCCCAGCCGCTCGGCCACCTCGTCGAACGAGCACTGCCCCGAGCGGGTCGGATCCACGGGGCCCGGCAGCGTGACGACGGCGGCGATCTCGGCACCCACGTCGGCCGCCGCCTCGAGACAGTCGCGTCCCGTCTCGTCGAAGCTCACCCAGACCACTCGCATGCGGCGCAACGCTACCCGGCCCGGGAGCGACGACGACCCGCCGGGCTCACGCCACCACGCGGTAGACCTCGAACACCTCCGCGTACTCCCTGTTCACGTTGATCCCGTGCGTGCGCGCGACGTTCCAGATGTACTCGGGGTCGGAGTACCGGCGGTGCTGCTGGGACTCGTACTTCGAGAGCGCCCGCACCTTCCGCTCGACGTGCTCCTGCTCGAGCGCGAAGTACGCCTGGTAGTCGAAGTTGAAGTTGTTCCACGGGATCTCGTAGCCCAGGATCGTCGTCCGCTTGAACGCCCGGAGACCCTCGGCGGCGATCACCTGATGGTCCTGGTGGATGTCCCGGAGGCTCGGCTGGAGCACCGCGTCCGGCTTCCACTCCTCCCAGAGCGCGATCAGGAGCTCGAGGATCTCCTGCCGATGCTCCGGGAAGGTTCGGACCTCGAAGTCGTGCACGATCAACTGCGACTGCGGAATACCGAGCTCCGCCGTCGCCTCTCCCACCTCGCGGGCGAGAGTGTCGGGCGGGAACCCTTCGGGCAGCGACCGGGTGGCGATCGAGAACGCCACGTAGCGAACCTCGGTTCCTGCCTCGGCCAGGCGCGCCAGTGTGCCCCCGCATCCGAACTCGCCGTCGTCGGTGTGCGGCGCCAAGACGAGCACCTTGTCCCAGCTCGTGACCATGCGCGACGTAGTATCCGGCCCCGGGGATGGACGAGGCGGGACTGGC
>JACDAN010000289.1 GCA_013695385.1 Actinomycetota bacterium
GGTACGGCCCTGGCCGGCCGGGCGATCCCCCGGGGCGTCGACGGCAAGGGAGACCATCCATCTGCGGGACATCGTACGGTCGATCGAGCCGGACCTCGTCCATCTGCACTCCTCGAAGGCCGGGCTCTGCGGCCGGCTTGCCCTGCGCGGGCGGCTGCCGACGGTCTTTCAGCCGCAGGCGTGGTCTTTCCACGCGGTCGGCGGCGCGGCACGCTGGGCCGCTGCGTCGTGGGAGCGGATGGGTGCACGCTGGGCCCACGCACTCGTTTGTGCGAGCGAGACCGAGCTCGAGCAAGGGCGGCAGGCTGGGATCGCCGCTCGGTGGCGCGTGATTTACAACGGCGTCGACGTGGAGCGGCTCAGCGCGGTCACAGATGAGGAGTCCCGGGCTGCACGTGCCCGGCTCGGGCTCTCCGCTGCCCCGATCGCGGTCTCCGTGGGACGTCTCTCCCGGCAGAAGGGCCAGGACGTGCTGCTCGACGCCTGGCCTGCTGTGAAAGCCCGCGTGCCGGGCGCGGAGCTCCAGCTCGTCGGCAGCGGGGAGGAAAGGGACACGCTCGAAGCGCGGGCGGTGCCGGGGGTCTCCTTTGCCGGAGAGCGGGAAGACGTGCCGGACTGGCTCGCCGCCGCAGACCTGGTCGTCCAGGCGTCGCGCTGGGAGGGTATGTCGCTCGCCATTCTCGAGGCGATGGCGCGCGGCCGGAGCATCGTCACGACCGACGTGGCTGGAAACCAGGAGGCGCTCGGTGACGACGCCGGATCGATCGTCCAGCCCGAGGATCCGGATTCGCTCGCCTCCGAGATCGTGCGGCGGTTCACCGACCCGGCACTACGCCGGGCCGAGGGAAGAGCTGCACGCGAGCGTGCTGTTCGGTCGCACGACTTGAGGGAGACGACCGCACAGGCGGCGGAGCTCTACGAGGAGCTGGTTGGTGGCGCGACGACGTAGGAGTCGTCCCGGGACAGGCTCCTGATCAGCGCCGCGGGCCTCGTCTCCGTCAGGTCCTCGACTGCGGCCGGGCCGATGCGCTGCGCCATCATCTCCGCGGCCCTCGCGAGGTGGCGGGCGGGCCTGCGCGGTCCGTGGGCGTCGCTCGCGACCAGGTCGACGCGATCGGCCTCGAGGAGATCCCAGGCGTGGGCTGCCACGGCAGGGCCCCAGAATCCGACGATCCCCGGTGCCAGGACCTGGATGAGGGCGCCTCTCGCCCGAGCGTCGTCCACGACCTCGGGACGCCGCTCGATCGAGCGAGCCAGCTCCGGGTGGGCGAAGACGGGCAGGAGGTCGACCTCGGCCAGGCGGTCGATGACGGTGGCGAAGAACGGCGCGGGCGTGTCGGCGTAGATCTCGACCACGACGTACCTGCCGACTCTCCGCTCGGCGAGATCCTCGAGCGAGGCTGTGACGGCGAACGCGGTGCTCACCTCCGCGGCGACGCTGGTCTCGAGGTCGACGCGAGCGCCTTCCAGAGCCCCCCGCAGCTTTGCGTGGGCCGCGACCGCCACCGGGTGCGGGGTCGCCCACTGGCGCGAGTAGTGGGGGGTACAGAGGACCGAGCGAACCCCTGCCTGGAGGAGTTCCCGGGCGAGGTCGACTGCCTGGCCCGTCGTGCGTGGGCCGTCGTCGAGCCCCGGAAGCAGGTGGCAGTGGGTGTCGACCATCGGCAGCTACACGGTACCGCCGGCCTCGAGGAGAAGCCGGCAGACACCCCGGGCCGTTTCGTCCCACGAGTATCTTCCGACCGTCTCGCGACCGCGGCGCCTGAGGTCGGTTCGAAGGCCCTCGTCTTCCGTCACCCGCTGGAGGGCTGCGGTCCAGGCCTGCTCGTCCAGCGGAACGAGCAGGGCGCCGGGCCCGGACACCTCTCGCACCGCCGGAATGTCGCTCGCGACGACCGGGCAGTCTCGGCTCATCGCCTCGAGCGGCGTAAACCCGAAGCCTTCGTACAGAGAGGGGAGAACCAGCGCGATCGCCGACCGGTAGAGGCCTTCGACCTCGGCGTCGGACGGGCCCGTCCGGAGCTCGACATCGTCGCGGCGGGGGCTCGCGGCCAACTCGGCTTCGAGCTCGGAGAACCCCTCTCCAGGACGCCCCGCGAGCACCAGTCGGGCGCGTGCCGTCGAGGCGCCGAAGGCGCGAATGAGGAAGGGGAGGTTCTTGTTCGCCGCGAGGTTTCCCACGTAGAGGAGGAACGGGCTGTCCGTCGCGGACGGCACGACTGCCTCGCCGATCGGGCCGAGGCCCGGCCCCGAGTGGATGACGTGGACTCGGTCGAGGTCGGCGCCGAAGTGACGCACGACTTCGTCGCGGGCGAATGCCGAGACTGCGACGGTCGCCGTCGCCCGCCTGAGCGCCCACGGGTAGAGGCGTCGTTTGTAGCCGCCGCGGACGGGATTGAACCCGTACGCGATCGTGGCGTCGTGGGCGGTGGTGACGAACGGCCGCGACGGCGCGAGCACCGGTCCCGTCGTATCGAAGAAGTGCAGGAGATCGGCGCGGACTTGCCTGGCCAGGATGTGCTCGACGGCGAGCCGGAGCGGACCGCGCGCGGCGCGGCGACCGCCGAGC
>JACDAN010000005.1 GCA_013695385.1 Actinomycetota bacterium
TCTCGCATGTCGGCTTGGGCACCGCCACCTGGTCGATCCCCACCGAAGCCGGAGTGAAAGGGCTGACCGGGACGCTGTCGGTCCGGCGCATCGGGCTCAGCGTCCTCGCCGAGGTGCGCTTCCCGGACGCCCTCGCCGGCCTCGCAGGCGGCCTTGTCCTCCTCCAGGGCGACTGCGTGTTCACGCCGCTGAGCAAGGTGGGCGTCGCCTTGGCCGGAACACTCGTCGGAACGTAGACCCCCGGAAGAAAACTCAACCTGGGAGGACCACCATGATCACCGAACACCAGCAGGTCGCGCCCGGTGCGAGGACCATCGAAGAGGCCGACGCCATCGCTCAGGCGATCCAGCTCTACATCGACGGGATGGCGCGTGGCGATCAGGCCAAGCTCGCCGAGGCATTCCATCCGGAGGCGCGCATGTACGGCGCCATCGGCGCGCAGCGCTTCGACGTGCCGATCACCGAGTTTGCCAAGATCGTCGGCGAGTCGCCCGCCGACGTCGCCGGCACGTTTCGCGCACGGATCACCGCGATCGTCCAGACCGACGATGTGGCGTGCGCCACCGTGGTCGAAGAGGGGTTCTGGGGGACGCTGTCGTTCGTCGACTTCCTCACCCTGTGCCGCATCGAGGACCGCTGGCGCATCGTCAGCAAGACGTTCGCCCATACGGGCGGAGAGCCGCCGGCGCCGCACTGACGCCTGGTCACGTCGGTGACAGCCACTTACACTCGACATTCCCGTGGCTGATCGAGGTGATGTCGTGATCGTGGGCGCCGGCCACGCCGGGCTGGCCCTCAGTCACGAGCTCACGAGGGCGGACGTCTCACACGTCGTGCTCGAGAGGGGCAAGGTGGGCGAGACCTGGCGGGGATGGTGGGACAGCTTCTGTCTCATGACACCCAACTGGAACGTCGCACTGCCGGGGCAGCCGTATGAGGGTCGGGACCCGGATGCGTTCATGCATCGCGATGAGGTGGTGGCCTTCCTCGAGCGCTACGCGGCCGGCTTCCAGGCGCCGGTCAGAGAAGGTGTGAAGGTCACCGCGCTTCGGCCGCGCTCCGGCGGGGGCTTTGATCTGGAGACCTCGGCCGGAGAGATCGCCGCCCGAACCGTCGTGCTCGGCACGGGCGCTTACCAGCGACCCGCGCGCCCGGCAGGGGCGGCCACGCTGCCGGCTGAGCTCCTGCAGCTCGACCTGCGCGACTACCGCAACCCGGCGGGCCTTCCTGATGGAGCGGTGCTCGTGGTCGGCAGCGGCCAGTCGGGGTGCGAGATCGCCGAAGAGCTCCATCAGGCCGGGCGGGACGTGTTCCTCGCCTGCGGCCGTGCGCCGTGGATGCCGCGCAGGATCGGCGGCCGCGACCTTGTGTGGTGGGCGGTCGAGACCGGCTTCTTCGACGCGCCGCTGAGCTCGTTGCCGAGCCCCGCCGCTCGGCTGGGTGCCAATGTGCAGTCGACGGGAACCGACGGTGGCCACGACCTGCACTACCGGACCCTGCAGGCGATGGGCGTCACCCTGCTCGGCCACTTCACGGGCGCCGACGGTCACCGTGCCCGGTTCGCGCCCGACCTGGAGGAGACCGTCGCCTGGGCCGATCAGCGTCACGCCCAGCTCGTCGGCCTCGTCAACAAGGTCGCGGCCGAGCGCGCACTGGCACCCCCGGAGATCGACGAGCCGCAGGCGTTCAGTGCCGACGCGCCCGAGCACGTCGATCTGAGCCGGTTCGGCGCGGTGATCTTCGCCACCGGGTTCCGACCCGATTACGACTCCTGGGTGCACGTTCCCGGCGCCGTCGACGAGCTTGGGTTCCCGATCCATCACGAGGGGGCCAGCGCGGCCGTCGAAGGGTTGTACTTCGTCGGCGTGCACTTCCTGCGCAAGCGCAAGTCGGCGCTGTTCATCGGCGCGTGCGAAGACGCCCCGCTCGTCGCCAGTCAGATCGCAGCACGGCACACGTAGTCAGTCCCGAATCTCTCGTTTCTGGTGGGCGGCCGCATACAGTGCGCCCATGGCCAGAGTCGAGGGTCGTCTGCTCGAGCGGATCCAGGAGCTCGCCGCGATCGACGAGGCACTGCGGACGGCGCGAGCCGGCCAGGGAGCACTGATGCTCGTCGATGGGCCTCCCGGCATCGGCAAGACGGAGTTGCTGACTGCCGCGATTACACGCGCGCGCGGCCGGCGGATGCGCGTGCTCGTCGCTCGAGGCGGTGAGCTGGAGCTGTCGTTTCCCTTCGCGGTCGTCCGTCAGCTCTTCGAGCCGGCGGTCACGCGCGCCGAGGACGCCGTGCGCGACCGGTTGCTCGAGGGCGCCGCCGTCCACGCCGCGACCGTGGTGGATCCGCGCGCGGCGTCCGGTCCGGCTGTGGTCGAGGCGTCCGCCGTTCTGCACGGCCTGTACTGGCTGACCGCGAACCTCGCGGCTGACCGGCCGCTGCTGCTCGTCATCGACGACCTGCACTGGAGCGATCCCGCGTCGATCGATCTCGTCGGGGCGCTGCTGCGGCGCGGGCAGTCGGCCCCGGTGCTGCTCGTGCTCGCCTACCGGCCGGGGCAG
>JACDAN010000008.1 GCA_013695385.1 Actinomycetota bacterium
TCTCAGCATACTCGGCTTCCGGCGCTGTGCGCAATGCTCTCGTAAGACGAAAGGGGAACACGGGGGAAACATGGTTTCCCCCGTTACCTATCGGGGTGCCCAGATTTGAACTGGGGACCTCTCCGACCCGAACGGAGCGCGCTACCAGGCTGCGCCACACCCCGACAGCGGCATACGTTAGCCGAGGTTCCTGTGCACGACCGCGGTGCAGGCGTCTTCGACGTAGTCCAGGCCCGCTTCCGTCGCAATCTTGCATCTGGCGAGACGCCGATCAGCGCGATCGTCTCCGTGTCGCGAAGAATCTCCTGCGGGGTTCTCATCAGGGGCGAAGCTATCCTGCCAGCCGATGTCCGGGACGCTGCGTGTCGCCTGCGTCCAGCTGACGAGCCGGGCCGACAAGGCGGCAAACCTCGAGAAGGCCGAGCAACTGGTCGCACGCGCCGCCGCCACGGGAGCGCACGTCGTCGTGCTGCCCGAGAAGTGGAACGCGATCGGCACGCCGGATGAGCTCCACGCCGCCGCCGAGACGCTCGAGGGCGGGGAGTCCGTGCACGCAATGAGCGGTTGGGCCCGGCAGCATGGAGTCGCTCTCGTCGGCGGTTCGATCACCGAGCGCCGGGAGGGCCGCGAGAAGCTCTCGAACACGAGCCTCGTGTACGACTCGGAGGGCTCCCTGACCGGGCTCTATCGCAAGATCCACATGTTCGACGTCGAGGTCGGCGGACACGTCTACCGCGAGTCGGACGCCGAGGAACCGGGCGAGGAGCCTGTCGTTCTCGACGTCGAGGGGTGGCCGACGGGCCTGACGGTCTGCTACGACGTCCGCTTTCCGGAGCTCTACAGGATCCTCGCGCTCCAGGGAGCGGAGCTCGTCACCGTTCCTGCTCATTTCACCCTCTACACGGGGAAGGATCACTGGGAGCTGCTCCTCCGCGCCCGGGCCGTCGAGAACCAGTACTACGTCGCAGCCGCCGCTCAGATCGGCGAGACGCTTCCGGGCCGGCTGAGCTACGGCAGGTCGCTGATCGCGGATCCTTGGGGCGTCGTGCTGGCGGTAGCCCCGGACGAGGAGACCGTCATCTCCGCGGAGCTCGACCGCCGCCGGCTCGAAGACGTGCGCGCGAAGCTGCCGTCGCTCGCCTCGCGGCAAGCATCGGCGTATCGCTGGCCAACACCCGCCTGAGATGGTCGAGATCCAGGCGGTTCTCTTCGATCTCGACTTCACGCTGGCCAAGCCCGGGCCGGATCTCGGCCCCGAGGGGTATCAGCGGCTGGGGCGCCGCTTCGGCCTGGAGCTGGACCCGTCACGCTACAAGGAGGCGCGGGTCAAGGCGGTCGAGGGCCTTCGGAAGCACCCCGACTTCCGTCACGACGAGGAGATCTGGGTCGCATTCACGGAGCGGATCATCCGCGGCATGGGCGGCGACTCCGACCGCGCCTACGAATGCGCGATCGAGATGACGCGCGCCTGGGAGCAGGCGCACAACTTCGATCTCTTCGACGACGCGCTGCCGGTGCTCGCCCACCTTCGGGAGCACGGCCTCAAGATCGGCCTCGTCTCCAATACGGGGAGAGACGTCGAGGAGTTCCTCGCGCATCACAGCCTTCAGATCGACGTCGCCCTGTCGTCGAGGGTGCACGGCAAGGTGAAGCCCCACCCGACGATCTTCAAGGCCGTCCTCGACCGCCTGGGCGTGGAGCCGGAGCACGCTGCGATGGTCGGAGACTCGCCGGAGGACGACCTCGAGGGAGCGCGAGGGCTGGGAATGCAGGCGTTCCTCGTCGACCGCGAGGACGTGTACCGGGATGAGCCAAATCGCCTTCCGGATCTCTTCGCCCTCCCGGCGGCACTGGGCCTGCGCGGCTAGCCGAACTCGTCGGCCGCTTCCTCGGCGGTGGCGACCGGGCCGACCGAGACGTCTTCTCGCTCGAAGAGCGCGAGCCAGGCGGCGAGCTCTCTCGAGGCGAGCCGTTCCGCGAGCGCTTCGGCGATGAGACCCTGCGCGTCCGGTTCGTATTGACGCTCGATCAGCTGCGACAGCTCCAGGAGCTCGCAAAGGCGCGAGAAGAACGCCGGTTCGAGGGCCGCGATGGTCAAGTGCCGGCCGTCCTTCGTCTCGTAGATCCCGTAGGAGGCGAGTCCACCCGTCAAGAGGCGGGGGACCGGGTCGCCGCCGAGCCGGTGGGTGACGAGGCGATGTGCGCCATGCGTCAGCGAGAGGACGATGTGGGCGCCGCGCCCGGTGCGCCCGCGCTCGAGCAGCGCGGCGAGGATCCGTGAGACGGCTCTCAGCGCACCGCCCGCCAGATCTGCGATCTGGGTGGGAGGCATGGACGGCGCGGTATCGGCGAGCAATCCGCTCCAGCCCTGGTAGTTCAGGTCGTGGCCCGCTCGGCGCTCATGCCGGCTACCGAGCCCGAACCCGGTGAGTGAGCAGTAGACGACCGAGTCGGGTAGATCAGCAGGTCCGATCCCGAGGCGTTCCACAACGCCGGGTCGGAAGCTCTCGATCACGATGTCCGCCGCAGCGCAGAGCTCCAGGCCGCGATCGGGATTCGCCTTGAGATCGCAGAGGACGGTTTCCTTCCCCGCGTTCAGCGCCTCGTGCCATGCCGGTGCGAGCTCCGCCATCGGGTCTCCGGCGGGAGGAAGGAGGCGCACGACTCGCGCGCCGAGCTCCATCAGTTCGCGAGTTGCGTACGGCCCGGGCAGGTAGCGGGTGAGGTCGACGACGAAGAGACCCTCGAGCGGCGCCAAGACCGAGCGGAAGGTATCAGCGAGGTCAGTCGTTCACCGACCCGACCCGGTGTGTACGGAAGGCAACTTCGTCGACGTCCCCATCAAGCGCGAATCCGTCGTAAACTGGAGCGGCAGGTGGCTGGCGAGATCGAGATCGGGATCGACGTCGACGTCCTCAGATCGGAGATCCGAAAGACGTACGCCTCCGTCTCCAAGGAGCCGGAGAAGGACTTCATGTTCCCGACCGGCCGTGCATGGGCCGACGACCTCGGCTACCCCGAGGAGCTTGCAGCAGTCCCTGATACCGCCGTCGAGTCGTTCGCCGGAGTGGCAAACCCATTTTCGCTCGGCCGTCTCAGTCCGGGGGAGCGTGTGCTCGACGTCGGCTCCGGCGCCGGGACGGACAGCCTCGTCGCGGCGCAAATGGTCGGGCCGTCGGGACGCGTCAAAGGCATCGACGTGACGCCGGAAATGCTGGCCAGGGCGCGTCGCGCTGCTGGGGAGATGGGTGCCGAGAATGTCGAGTTCATCGAGGCCGAGGCCGAGCACCTGCCATTCGCAGACGCGAGCTTCGATGTCGTCATCTCGAACGGTGTCATCGACCTGATCCTCGACAAGGACGCCGTCTTCTCCGAGCTGTACCGCGTGCTCGAACCGGGGGGCCGGATCCAGGTCGCGGACGTCACGATCCAGCAGCCCGTGAGCGACGAAGGTCGTCGGAACATCGACCTCTGGACCGGCTGAATAGCCGGGGCTCTGCTGGAAGCAGAGTACGCGATGCTCCTGGAGAAACACGGGTTCGAGCGGATCGAGAGCGGCAACCTCGTCGCGACCTACGCCCGCTCGAAGTTCGAGGACACGCGACGCAAGGCGGTCAAGTTCGGCGCGCACGGGACTACCGTGAAGGCGTTCAAAGGGCCGCAGTAGGCGTGGCGGTTGCGAGTGAGGTTCGAACACGGCTCACGCACCAGGCTTGGGTGACGGGGGCGGCGGTACTGGCTGTCGCCGCTTTGTCGTGGATCGTCCTCGTCGCCGGGCTCGGAGACGCCATGGGGGCTCCTGCATTCCTTGCAGCGTGGCTCGTGATGATGGCCGCGATGATGCTGCCCTCGGCGCTGCCGCTGGTCGTGCTGTACCGGCGCGGCGCATCCTCGGCCGCAACCGCCGCGCTGGCGGCCGGGTACGTCGCGGTCTGGGGAGCCGTCGGGGTCGCGGCCTACGGAGCGGATCGCGCGATCGAGGGCTCGTACGCCTCCGCCGGAGTGCTCGCGCTCGCCGGCCTCTACGAGTTGACGCCGGCGAAGGCGCGGTTCCTCCGCGTGTGTCGGAGCCCGCTCAACTTTCTGATGACGCGGTGGCGATCGACGGCCGCGGGTGGGTTTCGGCTCGGCGCCGAGCACGGTCTCTATTGCCTCGGCTGCTGCTGGGCGTTGATGGCGGTGCTCGTCGTCGCCGCCACGATGGGGCTCGCGTGGGCCGCGGTGATCGCACTCGCGGTCTTCGCGGAGAAGGTGCTTCCCGCGGAACGGTTCTGGCGGTTCACGACTGCCGCAGCGCTACTCGCACTCGCGGCGGCGTCGCTGGCCGCATGACGAAAGGAGGAAGAGATGGCTGAGATGCAGCTCAAGGGCACGGTGCTGATCTCGTGCAACTGCGACTACGGCTGTCCGTGCAACTTCAATGCGCTTCCGACGACCGGTGACTGCAAAGGTCACTGGACGTGGTGCGTCGACTCGGGGCGAATCGATGACGTCGCCATGGACGGCCTCAACTTCTCGCTCTGCGTGGACTGGCCCGGCGCGATCCACGAGGGCGACGGCGAGGCGCTCGTTCTCGTCGACGACCGCGCCGACGACGCCCAGCGAGCGGCGGTGTCGAGGCTGATCGCCGGGGAGCTCGGCGGCCCCTGGGGGGTGCTCGCGTGGACGTGGCCGACACTTCACGGTCCCATCCCTGTTCCGTACGAGGTCGACATCGCGGGCGTCCGCAGCCGCGTGAAGGCCGGAGACAAGCTCGAGCTCGAGATGGAGCCGATCACGAACGCCGTCACGGGAGCCGAGATCACGCCCGGAGCCGTACTGCCGCAGGGGCTCGTCTTCAAGCAAGGAGACTTCGCCTCTTCGAAGACCTTCCGGGTGAACGGCGAGGTCGAGTTCGAGCATCCCGGGAAGTACACGGCCGTGGCGCCGTTCGAGTACTCCGGCCCGTAACCCGGGTCGTTCTTCGCTAGGTCGCCACGGGTTCAGGCGCCCGTGGCGACTGACGAGCGCTGTCGGTGCACCGACGCGAGCGCCGGCGCCCAGGAGCAGATCGGCGACACGTCACCGTCGTTCCCGTTCAAGGCCCGGTACCCGAGCGCGTGCTCGGCCTGCATCAGCTTGTGGATCTGCGTCGTGCCCTCGTAGATGATCGGCGCCCGCGCGTTGCGAAAATACCGCTCGATCCCGTACTCGGCCGAGTACCCGTAGGCCCCGTGCACCTGGATCGCCAGGTGCGCGGCCCGAAACGCCGACTCCGTCGAGTGCCACTTCGCGAGTGAGGTCTCGCGCGTGTTCCGCCGCCCCTCGTTCTTCATCCACGCGGCCTGCATGACGAGGAGCTTCGAGGTCTCGTAGCCCAAGACCATCTCGGCGATCATGTCCTGGACGAACTGATACCTGCCGATCGCCTGCCCGAACGTCTCCCGCTCCCGTGCGTAGCCGACCGAGCGCTCGAGGCAGGCGCGCACGACGCCGCATGCCCCCGCTGCGACCGTGAAGCGGCCCTGATCGAGGCTGTACATCGCGATCTCGAACCCCTGGCCCTCTTCGCCTAGGAGGTTCTCCGCCGGCACCTCGACGTCTTCGAAGAAGAGCTCGCCGGTCGATCCGGCCCAGACACCGAGCTTGTTCTCCGTGTCCCGGGTCGAGACTCCGTTCCAGTCGCGCTCGATGATGAACGCGGAGATGCCGCGGTGCTTCGCGCCGGGATCCGTCTTCGCGAAGACGAGCTGGTGATCGGCGACGGACGCGTACGAGATCCAGTTCTTCTGGCCGTTCAGGACGTAGAGGTCGCCCTCTCGGCGGGCCGTCGTTCTCATCGAAGCCACGTCGGATCCCGCCTCCGGCTCGGTGAGCCCGAAGCACGCGAGCTTCTCACCCCGGGACTGGGGCGCGAGGTAGCGCTGCTTCTGATCCTCCGTCCCGTATCGGAGCAGAGAGAGCGAGTTGAGCCCGACATGGACGGAGATCAGCGTCCGAAACGCCGCCTCGCCCCGTTCGATCTCCTCGCACGCGAGCGCCTCTGCGACGAAGTCGAGCCCTGCGCCGCCGTACTCCTCGGGGATCACGATTCCGAGCAGTCCGAGCTCGGCCATGCCTTCGATCACCGACATGTCGAGCCGGTGCCCGATGTCGTTTTCGACGGCATTCGGCAGGACTCTCTCGTCCACGAAGGCCCGAACGGTGTCCTGGATCAGGCGGTGCTCGTCAGTGAGCTCGAAGTCCATCTCGGCCGGGAGTCTACGGACGGAGGAGGCGGCTACAATATTGACTGACAAGTCAATCAACTCTCTGGGGACACAGTGACAACGATCGAAGAGCCGATTGCAACCAGCGCTGGAATCTCGTTCTCCCTGACCGACGAGCAGCGGGAGCTGCGGCGCCTTGCGCGGGATTTCGCCGAGAAGGAGATCCGGGCGAAGGCGGCGGAGTACGACGAGCACTCGACGCACCCGGTCGACGTCATCGCAAAGGCGCACGAGGTCGGGCTCATGAATCCGCACCTGCCCGAGGAGTACGGTGGCCTGGGCCTGCGCACCTTCGACGGCATGCTGATCGGCGAGGAGCTCGCCTGGGGATGCTCGGGGATTGCCACGGCGATCGTCGCCAACACGCTCGGAGCAGCGCCTGTCATGCTCGCCGGGAACGATGAGCAGAAGCGTCGGTGGCTGCCTCCCCTCGTCGAGTCCCCGATCCTCTGCGCCTTCGGGCTGACCGAGCCGAACGCGGGCTCGGATGTCTCGGGCATCCAGACGACCGCAGTCCTCGACGGTGACGAGTACGTCATCAACGGCTCGAAGATGTTCATCACGAATGCCGGCCACGCGGACTGGCTCGTCGTCTTCGCCTCGACCGACAAGAGCAAGGGCCATCGCGGGCTCTCTGCCTTCGTCGTCCCGACCGAGTCGAACGGCGTGGTTGTCGAGAAGCACCTGGACAAGATGGGCCAGCGCTCGACCGACACATCTGCAATGGCCTTCGGCGACGTGAGGGTGCCTGCGGAGAACCTGCTCGGGGAGGAGGGCGAGGGGTTCAAGATCGCCATGCGGACACTGGACTTCACGAGGCCAGGCACGGCGGCGGGCGCCGTCGGCGTGGCACAGGCGGCGTTCGAGTACGCCGTGGAGTACGCAAAAACCAGGGTGCAGTTCGGCCAGCCGATCGCGATGAACCAGGGCGTCAACTTTCTGGTCGCGGACATGGCGACCGAGATCGAAGCCGCCCGCCTCCTCGTCTGGCAGGCAGCGTGGCTCCTCGACCAGGGCCGGCGAGCAACACTCCAGTCGTCTTTCGCGAAGCGGTTTGCGGCCGACACGGCCATGAAGGTGACGACCGACGCCGTCCAGATCTTCGGCGGCTATGGCTACATGAAGGAGTACCCGGTCGAGAAGCTGATGCGCGACGCCAAGCTCTTTCAGATCTATGAAGGCACGTCCCAGATCCAGCGCCTGGTGATTGCGAGGGAGATTTTTCTCCCTCGATCCTATGGAGCCGCCGCCTCTGTGCCGCGCGACGAATAGGCCCCTCCTTCTCGTCGTTCTTGGGCGGTGGGATCCCTCGCTAGACTGAGTCTTCTTGTACGCCGAGGCCGGGTCTAGGGCGGTTCACCTCCGCCGAAGGAAGGCCGCCCGGAGGCGGCTCGTCCTCCAGTGGTCCCTCGTCGGAGTCGCGACCCTGTCGCTCGGCGCCGGGGGCCTGGGTTTTCTTTTCGCAGGCTCGCCGCAGCGGTTGCCTGCCGGCGCGACCGTCGCGGGGGTAGCGGTTGGGAGCCTAACGATCGGTGAGGCGGTGCAGCGTCTCGAGCGCCGCTACGAGCGGCTCCGTCGCGTGCCGGTGACGTTCACGGCCGGCCCGAGGCGTTTCACCGTCCGCCCGAACGAGATCGTGCGTGAGGTGAACTGGCGCAGCGCGGTCGAAACGGCTCGTCGCCAGGGTGACGGCATCGCCCCCGTGCGAGGGCTCAGGCGGCTGGGGACGCGGTTCTTCGGCGCAGACATCACGCCGCCAACCACCGTCTCGGACGAACTGCTGACCCACCGTCTGTCGGAGATCGCTCGCCGGATCGACCGGCCGGAACGTCACGCCGCCATCCGCCTCGTTGGTCTCACGCCGAAAGTCGTCCCCGGTGCGACCGGCCGGACGCTCGTCCGCGATGCCTCCGCCCGGATCATCGTCCGCTCGCTCGTGACGCTCTCACGCTCGCCGGCCGCCCTGCCCGTTCAGATCACGAGGCCCAAGGTGACCGCGGTCAGTCTCTCCCCGGCTGCGACGCAGGTTGCGACGGCCGTCTCGGGCCCGGTGCGGCTCGCACTCGGGGAGACTCGCTGGCGCCTCCCGCGCTGGCGGATCGCGAAGATGCTCGACCTTCCTGACAAGGGCGCGACGACGCTGGCGCTCGGAGGCGCAGAGGCCGATGCCTACTTCGCCCGGTTCCGGAGGCGAGTGGATCGCGCGCCCAGCGACGCCGAGTTCGTCGTCGCGGGCGACGCCGTGTCGATCCGCCCCGCAGCACCGGGACTTCGGCTCGACGTCGCCGCTGCTCGGACAGCGATCCTCGCCGCCGCGCTCTCCGAGACCGACCGCACCGCCAGGCTCGTCGCCGAGCGGGCCCAACCCGAGCGGTCGACCCGCGAGGCGCGGGCGATGGGGATCACCGGCCTCGTCGGGGGCTACACGACGTATTACGGAGGCGACCCGAACCGCATCCACAACGTGCAGCTCGTGTCGCGGCTCGTCGACGGCGCGCTGATCGCGCCCGGATCCACGTTCTCGTTCAATGCGACGACCGGCGAGCGCTCGGAGGAAAGGGGCTTCCGCGAGGCTCCCGTGATCATCAACGGCGAGCTCCAGAGCGGGATCGGAGGCGGCGTCTGCCAGGTCTCCACCACGGTCTTCAACGCGGCGTTCGAGGCCGGCCTGTCGATCGAGTCGCGGACGAACCACGCGCTCTACATCTCCCACTATCCGCAGGGCCGCGACGCCACGGTCAACTACCCCGATCTCGACCTCAAGTTCCTCAACGACACGGACAAGTGGCTGCTCCTCCGGGCGTTCGTCGGCTCGTCCGCGTTGACCGTGAAGCTGTTCGGCACTCCCGTCAACCGCCGCGTCGAGACCGAGACCGGCCCGCTCGAGGTCACGGGTCCGCCGACGGAGAAGAACGTTCCCGACCCGGCGATGTGGGTCGGAGAGAAGGTCGTGGAGGACGACGGCGAGCCGAGTCGCAAGACGAGCGCCACGCGCCGGGTCTACACCGAGAGCGGCAAGCTTCTCTACGACACCACCTGGGCCTCGTCCTACCGAGCGGAGCCCAAGGTCATCCGGTACGGGACGAAGCCGCGGCCCGAGGCTCCGCCGCCGCCTCCGCCGCCGAAGAAAAAGGATCCGCAGCCGCCCCCGCCGCCTCCGCCTCCAGTCCAGCGCCAGCCTACGACGCCGCCTCCTCGGCCCTAGTAATCGCCTCGGCGAGCCAGGCCGGGACGCGCGTCGGCCTCAGCGAGACGGCGTCGACGCACGCATGCGTCGTCCAACCCTCCGCGATGGACTCGCCTTCACGCTCCACGCCGTACTCGAAGCGAAACCGAGCGCCCCGGACCTGCGAGCAGCGCGTGCGGATCGCGAGCCGGTCATCGAACCGAGCAGGCCGGATGTAGCGGACGTAGACCTCCGTGGTGGTGGCCTCGAGGCCCTGGTCGCGCAGACCCGGGTATCCCCCGTCGAACCGGGCGAGGTAGTCGATTCGCGCGATCTCGAACCAGACGAGGTAGGCCGCGTGATGGGCGACGCCCTGCGCATCGGTCTCGGCGAAGCGGACGCGCACCTCGGACTGGAAGCCCCCGGCGGTCACACCGGCAACTCTAGGAGCATTGGCGCTCCGGGTCCCGGCATGACATCGTTCGAGGATCGACAGGGCAGGGGAAGAGCGGTTTGCGGAGATCGCCGCCGCCCTCGAGCGCCTCGAGCGGCGAATCGATCGGCTGGAGGGGATCCGGACGCCGCCGTCGACCTCCCCGGTCGCACCCCGTCCGTCGCCCAGAGAGTCGGAGCCTCCGGTGCCGCCGACTCCGCCCGAGCGCCCGTCGATGCCGGCGAGCCGGTCGGTTCGCGATCTGGATCTCGAAGAGCTGCTCGGCGGACGACTGCTTGCCTGGGTCGGCGGTCTTGCCGTTCTGCTCGGGATCGTCTTCTTCGTGGCGACCGCGATCAGGCGTGGGTGGATCGACGAGCCGACGCGCGTCCTCCTCGCGTTCCTCGGCTCCGGCGGCCTTGTCGGGCTCGGCCTCTACCTGTTCTCCCGCCAAGGAGGGACTGAGGCAGCTCTCGCGGCGGTCGCCGCCGGACTTGCCGGCCTGTACGCATCGGATCTCGCCGCAACGCGCCTCTACGACCTGGTCTCGCCGCTGGTCGGCCTGACGAGTGCGGGGATGATCGGCGCTCTCGGCACGGCGATCGCGATTCGATGGCAGGCACGCATCGTGGGAGCCCTGGCGATCCTCGGGTCGATCGCCTCGCCGATCCTCGTCAGGGCCGAGACCTCGGGCACCACGGTCGCCTTCATGGCAATCGCCCTCGTCGCCGCTGTCGGCGTCCTGCTGTGGCAACGGTGGGACTGGCTCGCCGCCGCAGCGTTCCTGTTGAGCGCGCCTCAACTCGTCGCCTGGCTCGAGGACACCTATGACGATGGTTTCGCGATCCCGCTGGCCGTGCTGTTCGCCTTCTGGGCCCTCTACGCGGCGGCGGCGGTCGGATACGAGTTGCGGGTCCCGACCGAGGAGCTCCGAACCTCGTCGGCGATGCTCCTCCTCGCCGACGCCCTCCTGCTCGCCGGAGGGGGCTGGGTGATGCTCAACGACCGCGGACACGGCGAGGCGGCAACGGCCTGGGTGGTGGGCGCGGCGTTCGTTCACATCGTGGGCGGCGGCTTCGCCTTCCGCCAGAGAATGAGCCGGGAGATCGCCGCGCTCGTGATAGCCGTCGGGATCGGTCTCTCCGGCGTCGCCCTCGGGCTGGCGCTCGACGGCCCCGCGCTCGTCGTGGGCTGGTCGGCGGAGGCGGCGATCCTTGCCTGGGTGGCGGCCCGAACCGGGGAACGCCGGGCCGTGATCGGAACGCTGGCCTTCCTGGCTCTCGCCGCCGGACACATCGTCACGATCGAAGCCGAGCCCGACGCCCTCTACCGCGGAGTCGGAGACCTCGGGAGGGCCGTCATCGCAATTCTCGTCTTCGCGATCGCTTCCCTCGTCGCGGCGCGGCTGCTTCCGGAACCGAAGGCACGCGAGGACTCCGGAAGGCACAGGGATGTTCGGATGCTGCTCGAGATCGCCGGCGCCGCGGGTCTCGTCTACCTCGGTTCGATTGCGATCGTCGACGTAACCAGGGAAGCGGACTCTGCGGCCGGGCCCGGGCAGACGCCGCAGGTCCTGCTCAGCGCCTACTGGAGCCTTGTCGGCGTCGGGGCGCTCCTCTTCGGGCTCTTTCGGGGTGTGCGTCGCTTTCGGATGGCCGGGTTTGCCCTGCTCGCGGCGGCGATCGCGAAGGTGTTCTTGTTCGATCTCTCTACCCTCGACTCGATCTACCGCGTGCTCTCCTTCGTCGCCCTTGGCCTCCTGTTGCTCGTCGCGGCCTTTGCGTACCAGCGCATCGAGGCGCGGGTAGGGGAGGAAACGTGAGGCTGGCCGTGCTCCTTGCCATGGCCGCGCTGGCGGCGCCCGCCGCGGTGGATGACTCTGATTTCCGCTGGGAGCGCCTGGTGGCCTCGCCTGCGAGTGGGCACGTGACCTTTGAGCCCGACGGCGCGCTGTACGCCCACTCGCGCGCCGGGCTCGCCGATCTGCGCGTCCTTGACGCCCGCGGACGGCAGGTGCCGTGGCGGCGGCTTCCCGACCCGGGTCCACGCGCGGTCAAGGAAGTCGAGCTGCTCAACGCAGGACGCCAGGGTCGTGCCTTCCTCGGCCTGCTCGATCTGGGGCCGACGCGGACCGTCCGGAACCGCGCAGAGCTCGTGATCGAGGCCGAACGGGACTATGTGGGCCGCGTCACGGTCTTCGGAAGCGACGACCGGCAGCGCTTCACGAGGCTCTCCACGACGACTGTTTTCGATCTCCGCGGCGCGTCTACGGCGACGAGCACCAGGCTCATCTTCCCGCCGACGGACCACCGGTTCCTCCGCCTCCGGGGGGTCGGAGTGCCGCTGCCGGTCGCGGCGCGCGTCTACAACGAGCCCCGGCGGCCGTCGCACCGGCGGGTTCCGGCGCGGACGACTCTCGCGCAGCTCGAGCGAATGACCCACGTCCGACTGGACCTCGGGTTCGCCAAGCGTCCGGTCGACGTGCTGCGGTTCACGACCGCGACGCGACGGTTCGACCGCAGCCTCGTGGTCAGCGGCTCGAACCAACGGCGGCTCTTCACGGT
>JACDAN010000031.1 GCA_013695385.1 Actinomycetota bacterium
GACCAACCTCGGGTCGATCACGGTCTCGCTCGGAGACGGCGTCGCGGAGGGCGAGACCGTCGGCTCGATCGGGCCTACGGGCGACCACGAGGTCGACCAGCCCTACGTCCACCTAGGGATCCGGCACACGAGGGATTCGCGCGGATATGTGGACCCGCTCAGCCTGCTTCCACCTCGAGAGTCCGCGCCGGCACCTCCACCGGCGCAGCCAGCCGAGCCGGCGGTGGCCGTGTCGATGCCCCATCCCGTCTCGGCGGCGCCGCAGCCCGCTTCGGCGGCACCGTTCGCGCCGGAGTCCCACGCCGAGGCCCCCGTTCTGGCCTCAGCCCCGGCGCCTGATCGAGGACGACGCCCGGTGTCGGGCTCGGCGCGGGCGGGCGATGCGGCGGCTCCGAACAGAAAGCGCTCCACGACCGTTTGGGGGCAGAAGGCCCGTGCGGCCCGAACCGGCCGTGGAGGTCAGCCCAGGCGCACTGCGGCGAGGCGCTTTCCCCGCTCGCAGCCGACTCCACGCTTCAGTGCGAACACATCCGCTGCACGGAGTGCGCGGCCGACCACGGGGACGCGGGCTGCGGCCACGGACGTTCAGACGTCCGTGGCGTCGCCGAAGCCCCGTCCGGCCGCGCGGGAGGTGCGACAGCGCCGCTTGCCCTGGGGTCTGGGGCTCGCCGCGCTGCTGGGGATAGCAGGGTTCGCGTTGGTCCGCCGAGCCGACCAGACGTCGCAGGCCGCGGACGAAAGGGGCGAGGAGGCCCCGCCTATCATGGTTCGCGATGAGCTACTACCTGACTACACCGATCTACTACGTCAACTCGACGCCGCACATCGGCCACGCGTACACGACGATCGCGGCCGACATCTTCGTGCGCCACCATCGGCAGCGCGGAGAGGACACGTTCTTCCTCACGGGAGTCGACGAACACGCGGACAAGGTCGCTCGGGTGGCTACGGAACAGGGTCTCGAACCGCAGGAATACGTCGACCAGATCGTGACCGCCTGGAAGGAACTGCCTGAGCTCGTCAACGCGTCGATCGACTACTTCATCAGGACGACCGATGAGGGACACAAGACGTTCGTCCAGGATTTCCTGCAGCGGATCTACGACAATGGCGACGTCTATCAGGACGTCTACGCCGGCCTCTACTGCGTCGGCTGCGAAGCGTTCAAGAGCGACGACGAGCTCGTCGACGGTAAGTGCCCGGATCATGGCGTCGAGCCGGAGTGGATCGAGGAGAAGAACTGGTTCTTCCGCCTCTCTGCTTACCAGGACAAGCTGCTTGCGCTCTACGCGGAGCGCCCGGACTTCGTCCTGCCCGAGTTCCGGGCCAATGAGGCCAGAGGCTTTATCGCCGGAGGGCTGCGCGACTTCTCGATCAGCCGCGCAACCCAGACGTGGGGGATTCCCATCCCCTGGGATCCGGTCCAGGTCGCCTACGTCTGGGCCGATGCCCTCGTGAACTACGTCAGTGCCCTGACGTACGCCCCGAAGGCAGAGCTCGGCTTCTGGCCGGGCCGCCACCTTCTCGCCAAGGACATCCTCAGGTTTCACTGCGTTTACTGGCCGGCGCTCCTGCTTTCGGCCGGATACGAGGTGCCGAAGCAGCTTTTCGTACACGGCTACCTGAACCTCGAGGGACGGGGGATCTCCAAGTCGCTCGGGAACGTGATCGATCCACGCAAGTTGATCGACGTCTACGGTGTCGACCCGCTCCGATACTGGGTCGCCCGGGCGGCCGTGTTCGGCCAGGATGCAGACGTTTCGGTGGAGAGCTTTCAGGAGCGCTACGAACGCGAGCTCGGCAACGATCTCGGCAACCTCGTCTCGCGGACGACGGCGATGATCGCCAAGTACCGCGACGGGCGGATCCCGGTGGCACCCGGGCTCGGCGACCAGGCGGCCGTCGAGCGGCTGGCGACGGAGGTTCCACGCCGACTGGACGACTTCGACCTGACCGGGGCAATCGAGCTGATCTGGGAGTTCGTGCGCAGCCTGAACAAATTCGTCACCGACGCGAAGCCGTGGGAGCTCGCGAAGGACGAAGCGAACGCCGATGAGCTCGACCGTGTTCTCTACGCCCTCGCCGACGGCCTGCGTATAGCTGCGATCACGCTTCAGGCGTACCTCCCCGAGACGGCGCCGAAGATCCTCGCCGCGCTCGGGCAGCCAGAGGACGTCTCGTGGGACGGCGTGGCCTATGGGAAGACGGTCTCCGGTGAGCCCGTCGTCGCGGCCGAGCCGTTGTTCCCGCGCGTGGAAGCCCCCGCAGCCGCTGCGTGATCGACACGCACGCGCACCTGCATGCGTGCGCAGATCCGCCCAAGCACCTCGTCGCCCGAGCCCGCGAAGCAGGTGTTGGGCGAATCCTGGAGGTCGGGGCCTGGCCCGACTCCTGGCGCGAGGTGGTCGACTTCTGTCGGCTGACCGATGGGGTCTTCCCGATCCTCGGTGTCCATCCACACCTCGCGGGCGAGGCGGACCGTGGCGACCTCGAACAGCTTCGAGAGTTGAATCCCGTCGCGATCGGAGAGACCGGCCTCGACTACTACCGGGACTACGCACCGCACGATGCTCAGCGCGAGCTCTTCGCCGCTCATCTCGAACTGGCGTCCGAGCTCGGGAAAGCGATCGTGATTCACTGCCGCGCCGCAGAGCGTGACGTTCTCGAGGCGCTCGCGCGGTTCGATGGGACGGTAGTGCTCCACTGCTTCTCATCGCCCGAGCTCCTCGATCCTGCGCTCGACCGCGGCTACTACGTGTCCTTCGCGGGCAACCTCACCTATCGCCGCGCCGGGGAGTTGCGCGAGGCCGCTCGAGCGGTCCCGGACGATCGGATCCTCGTTGAGACCGACTGCCCCTACCTCGCCCCGCAGTCCCGGCGGGGTCGTCCCAACGAGCCCGCGTACGTCGTCGAGACAGCCGCCGCGCTCGCCGAGGTGCGAGGGGAGGATCCGCCCGAGCTCGAGGCGCGTCTCGATGCGAACGCGGCTCGCGCGTTCGGCCTTCCGTGAGCAGATTGCCGGCGCCCAGCAAGGAGCTTGGCCAGCATTTCCTTGTCGACGAGAACATCCTCGGCGTCATCGAGCGGCTCGCCGAGCTCCAGGCGAGCGACGTCGTGCTCGAGATCGGACCGGGGCAGGGTGTGCTGACCGTCCGCCTGGCAGAAAGGGTCGCCGTCGTCCACGCTGTCGAGCTCGACCGGCGCCTCGAGCCGCACCTCGCGCAGCGCTTCGAGACGGTCGACAGCGTCCAGCTGCATTTCGTCGACGCGCTCCACCTCGACCCATCGACGCTCGACCCTCAGCCCACCAAGCTCGTCGCGAACCTCCCGTACAACGTTGCGACTTCGATTGTCGTCGAGAGCCTGGAGAGCCTCCCGAGCGTGGAGCTCTGGTGCGTGATGGTTCAGAGAGAGGTCGCAGACCGCTTTTTCGCCGAACCAAGGACGAAGGCGTACGGGGCAGTATCCGTTCTCGTGCAGCTCGCCACGGAGCGCACCGGTTGGCATCCCGTGTCCCGGGAGGTCTTCCGACCGCGACCGAACGTCGATTCCGCACTCGTCGCCTTTCGGAGGCGGGAGCGGCCCGCAGAGCCGCCGTGGGCGCAACTCAAGCGCCTCGTCGAAGGGAGCTTCGCGCACCGGCGGAAGCGGCTCGCGAACTCACTCGAGCTGACGGGCCTCTCGAGCCGCGATCGGACGGCTGCGGCGCTCGCCGAGCTCGGACGGCCGGAAACCACGCGTGCGGAGGAGCTCCTGCCCGCCGAGTTCGTCGCGCTCGCCGCTGCTCTCCGGTGAACGAGCTCGTCGCCCCCGCGAAGCTCAATCTGGCCCTCGTCGTTGGCTCGCTTCGCGAAGACGGACGCCACGAGGTCGTGACCGTCCTTCAACGCATCACTCTCGCTGACAGCATTCGGATCGAGCCCGCCCCCGAGCTGGAGGTACAGGGATTCCCTGAGGACACCCTTGTCCGGCGTGCGCTCGAGAGCCTTGCCAGGCAAACGGGTGAGCCGCCTTGCTGGCGGGTGACGATCGAGAAGCGGATCCCGGTCGCCGCGGGGCTCGGCGGCGGGAGTAGCGACGCCGCTGCCGCGCTTCGGCTCGCGAACCGGACGCTCGGCGCGCCGCTCGAAGAGGAGAGCCTCCACGAGCTCGCAGCAGCACTCGGGGCGGATGTCCCGTTCTTCCTCTCGTCCGGACCGCAGCTCGGCGAGGCCGACGGCACGCGCCTCAGCCCGATCGACCTCCCTCAGGACTATTGGATCGTTCTCGTTCTCCCCCACGACGAGCGGAAGGTCTCGACGGGGGCGGTCTACGAGCATTTCGACCGTCGCGGAGGCGCCTCGGGTTTTGAAGAGCGCCGGGACCTGCTGCGCTCGGGGCTCCTCCTCGGTGACCTCGCCGCGCTTCCGAGGAACGATCTGGCCTCGTCTCCTCTCTCCGCCGAGCTGCTCGCCCAAGGTGCGTTCCGCGCCGACGTCACCGGCGCAGGTCCCGCGGTCTACGGCCTCTTCGCGGAGGAGGGAGAGGCCATCGTGGCGCAGGCGTCGCTCGGCCGACACGGGGCAGCCTGGGTCGCAGGACCGGCGTGGTAGCGTCCTTCGCGATGGTCTTCGGCCGCCCCGAGCTCGAGGGATCCGTCGTCGAGCACGGGAGCACGCGAACGGGGCTGTGGCTCCATCGCAACCGGTTGCGGATCGCCTTCTGGATCGCCGTGGTCGAGGCGATCCTCCTCGTCGTCGGGATCATCAGCCGCCCGGGCGCGCTGCTCGTGGCGGCCCTCATCGTGATTCTCTATTTCTGGATCGGCCGGCGCTTCGCTTCTCCGCTTGCCCGCGACGCCGGCTGGGTCGCAGCGGTCTCGCAGGCTCTCGTGGCACTCGTCCCGGTGCTGCTCTTCGTCCTCACGGCGCTTGCCGTGGTCGCCGTCGCCATTCTCGCGGTCGTCGCGCTCGCCGTCTTGCTCCGGGATCGACGGTGAGAGACAGACCGGTCGGAGAAGGGTGGCAGACTGTGGCTCCGGGTGGGTCCTTTCGTCCTCGCTTTGTTGGCAGTTTGTTGGTCGGGCGGTCGGAGGAGCGGTGGCAGACTGTGGCTCCGGGTGGTCCTTTTCTCCGGTGGGGCGTAGCCAAGTGGTAAGGCAGCGGGTTTTGGTCCCGCGATCCCAGGTTCGAATCCTGGCGCCCCAGCCATCCTCGACGCAATGACGCGATCAGGCCTCGCAACCGTTGTCCTCGCCGCGGGATCCGGCACCCGAATGCGCTCGAGGACGCCGAAGCACTTCCACGCGCTGCTCGGCCGGCGCCTCGTGGACTGGGTGCTCGACGCGGCCCGGGGCCTCGCCCCGGAACGTCTCGTCGTCGTCGCGGCTCCCGGCTACGAGGGCGAATTCGCAGACGTCGAGATCGCAATCCAGCCAGAGCCATTGGGAACAGGGCACGCCCTTGCCTCGGCTCGTGAAATGCTCGGGGGACACGGCGGCGAGCTCCTCGTGCTCTCCGGCGACTCGCCGCTTTTGCGCACCGAAACGCTGAAGAGTCTGCTCGAGCACCATCGGAGCAACAGTGCCGCGGCGACCGTGCTCACTTTCCGCCATCCCGAGCCGGACGGCTACGGACGTGTTCTCTTGAAGGACGATGGATCCCTCCGCGGCATCGTCGAGGCAACGGACGCAACCCCCGAAGAGCTCGCCGTCGACGAGGTCAACTCCTCGATCTACGTGTTCGACGGCGCTCGGGTCTGGCCGATCCTCGAGCGTCTGGAACCGGCCAACGCCCAGGGCGAGCTCTATCTCACGGATGCAGTCCACCTGCTAGTCGAGGCCGGCGAGTCCGTTGCTGCCTACCGGGCCCTCGATCCCGCCGAGCCCGCAGGGGTCAACACGCGCGTCGAGCTTGCCGCCGCCACTGCGGTGCTCCAAGGGCGGATCAACGAAGCCCACATGCTTGCCGGCGTCACCGTGATCGACCCGACCACGACCTGGATCGAGCCGTCCGTCGAGCTCGAGCCGGACGCCGTTGTCGAGCCGTTCACCCTCCTGCGCGGCCGAACCCGGGTCGGGGCGGGAGCTCAGGTCGGGCCGCACGTTGTCGCCGTCGACTCGGAGATCGGGCCGCGAGTGGTCGTCGGCCCATTCTGTTACCTTCGCCCCGGTACGGTTCTCGAGGCGAACGCGAAGGCGGGCACGTTCGTGGAAATCAAGAACTCGCGGGTAGGCGAAGGCACGAAAGTGCCTCATCTCTCATACATCGGCGACGCCGACATCGGCGAGGGCACGAATATCGCCGCCGGAAACATCACCGTGAACTTCCCTCACGAGCAGGGAAAACCCAAGAGCCGTACGACGATCGGCCGGAACGTCAGGACCGGCGTCCAGAATGCATTCGTTGCTCCGGTCGAGATTGGCGACGGCGCTTGGGTTGCGGCGGGGTCGGTCATCACAAAGGATGTCCCGCCCGGCGCGCTCGCCGTCGCGCGCGCGCGCCAGGAGAACAAGGAAGGCTATGCCGACCGAGGAGCCGAGGCTGACGACGACTGAGGTCTCCCCGCTGCCGGGCCTCGAGAGCCCGGCCACCCCATCTGAGCCGCGCCCGCAGCACTGGCTCGAGCGCGGCCCGCAGAAGCGGCTGATGCTGGTCTCCGGCCGGTCGCACCCAGACCTCGCCGCAGACATCGCGGCGAAGCTCGGCGTCGAGCTCTGCGGGGTGTCGCTGAAAACCTTTGCCAACGGCGAGGTCTACTGCCGCTACGCGGAGTCGATCCGCGGCGCCGACCTCTTCATCGTCCAATCCTGCGCCGGGCCGGGATCGGTGAACGATCACCTGGTCGAGCTGCTCGTGATGATCAACGCCGCCAAGCTCGCCTCGGCGAAGCGGATCACAGCCGTCATGCCGTGGTTTCCGTATTCGCGGCAGGACAAGAAGTCCGCACCGCGTGAACCGATCACCGCCAAGCTCCTCGCCGACCTCCTCGAGACGTCGGCCGGGGTCGATCGAGTCCTGACGATGGACCTCCACACGGGGCAGATCCAGGGGTTCTTCAACATCCCCGTCGATCACATGACGGCGCTGCCGCTCTTCGCGCACTACTTCCGTGACAAGGGCCTCTTCGGCGACGGGGTGGTCTCGGTCTCACCGGATGCCGGGCGCGCGAAGCTCGCGAGACGCTTCGGCCAGATGCTCGATGCAGACCTGGCGATCATGAACAAGACCCGGCCTGGCCACGACGAGGCGTCGATCACGGAGGTGATCGGCGACGTCGCCGGCAAGACGGCGCTCATGGGCGACGACATGATCCTCACCGGGGGCACGCTCCTGGCCGGCGCGACGGCGCTCCGAGAGGCCGGGGCGAAGGAGGTCTACGTCTTCGCCACGCACGGCCACTTCGTGGGGGACGCTCTCGAAAAGCTTGCGGAGGCCGAGGTGGCCGAGATCGTCGTCACCGACACCGTCCATCTGAGCCCGCTCGGGCGGCCGGACAAGCTGACCGTGCTTCCCGTCTCCGGGCTATTGGCCGACACGATCATGAACGTGTTCGCCGACGAGTCGGTCTCCGCGGTCTTCCAGGGCGAGAACCAGCTTTTCTAGGAGGGGTTCGCAGGCTTTCGGCTGCGGCGCGGTAGTCGCCGTCCTCTGCGGCTTCCTGCTTCGGCGGCTCCTTCCCGACGTCGGCGAAAAGCCGCTGTACGAGGACGAGGCGATCGCAGGCCTGATCGCCATGCGCCCCCTCGACGAGGTCTTGGAGACCGTCCTTCTCGATCGCGGAGGAGCGCCGCTTCACTTCGTCCTCGCCCATGCCGTCTTCTGGATCGAGTCGAGCGCCGAGGCGCTCCGCTGGCTCTCGGTCGCGTGCGCGGCCGCCGTGGTTCCGGTGTGCTTCGACCTCGGCAGGCGGCTCGCTGGGTCAGGGGCGGGACTGGTGGCGGCGGCGGCCGCCGCTTCGTCGACCGCGCTTGCCGTCTACGGAACCTTCGGTCGAATGTACGCGTTGCTCGTCCTCGTCGCCGCGCTCTCAGCCGACCTCTTCGTGCGGGCGGTTCACCTTCGCACGCCCCGCGCGGTGGCGGCGGCAGCGGCAGCGGCATGGCTGTTGCCCGCCGTGCATCCCTACGGCGCCATTCCCGCTTTCGCGGAGCTCATCGTCGCCCTGATCCTCTGGCGGCGCCGCTCGTTCCGCCCCGCCGTACCCGTCGCGCTGGCTGCCCTCGCAACCGTTCCCTTCCTGCTCGCGAACTTCCGGCTTGCCGATCGTGCGGCCGTCGGGTCAGGGGGGAGCAGGGCCCTGGCCTCTCCCTCCGAGGCATGGGACGAGCTCGTCGCGGCCCTTTCGGCCTTCGCCGGGGGCAACGGGATCCCGCTCGCGGCGTTCGTCGGCCTCGCGGTCCTCGGGCTGGCGATCCTCGTTCGTCGAGAACCGGCAGTCGCCGCGGTCGCTTTGACCCTCATTCTTCCGCCGATTCTCTTCGTGTTCGTCAGAACGGGAGCGGCCCCGGATCTGTCGCCGCGGCACCTGTTCTACGGACTACCTCTTTGGGCGGCGGCCATCGGCGTCGCGACCGCATGGCTGCGCACACGGCTCCCCGAACGGTCATGGCAGCTCCTCGTCGCGGGGGTCGTCGTTCTCGCCGTCCTTTCTCCGGCGAGCGCGCTCCGCGACCCGCGCGAGCAGTTCCCGCAGCCGGCCGCGCCCGAGCGCGGAGTTCGGGCTGGGGATAGCGATTTGCTGATTCCGTACTCGACGGTCTTCCTCATGGGTCTGGGGGCGGTGAACCAGGCGCTGGCGCTGCCCCATGCACCCGGCGAAGAGATCCTGAGCAGCCTCGAAGACGCGAGCGAGCCGATCGGCGCCGTCCACCTCGCGATTCCGACCGATCGGTGGACGGTACTGCGCCTCGAGGGTCCCTTCGACAGGGCCGGCGCCCTCGAAGCGGCCGCGGAGGCGCTCGCCGGCACGGAGCACCCACGGTCGCTCGACCCCTGGTTCAGCTGGATCGAACCCGGAATCTGCGACGCGCTGAATGAGCTGCGCCGTCCTTGCCCTGAGGGTGCTGGTAGCTAGACTGCCGCGCCGTGGCAGGTGAACGAGTCAAGCTCGAAGTTGCGGAGCGCGAGACGCGCGGCTCCGCCGAGACTCGGCGCCTTCGCAAGAAGGGCCTCATTCCAGGTGTCCTCTACGGGCGCGGCAAGACGCCGCACGCGATCTGCATTCCCGAACGCGAGCTCCGACGCGTCTTGACGGGAACCGGCGGCTTGCACGCGATCCTCGACGTCGTCCTAGAAGGCCAGAAGACCACCCATCCGTCGATCCTCAAGGACTACCAGCAAGACGCCATCACGGGCCGCTTGGCCCATGTGGACCTGCAGGAGGTTCGCCTCGACCAGCCGATTCAGGCGCAGGTGGTCATCGAGCTTGTAGGGGAGTCCGTCGGTACGAAGGAGGGCGGGGTCCTCTCGCAGGTCAGTCGTGAGATCAATGTCGAGGCTCTGCCCATGGAGGTGCCCGAGCGGATCGAGGTCGACATCTCCGAGATGCACATCGGCGACACTCTCCGGCTCTCTGATGTTGCCACGCAGGAGGGCGTCATCTTCCTGGACGACCCGGAGGAGACCGTCCTCGCCACCGTGACGGTGCCGACCAAGGTCGAGGAGCCCGAAGAGGTCGTGGAGCTCGACGAGGACGGGCAGCCGATCGAGGGCGAGCCGGACGAGGAAGGGGCCGAAGGCGCAGCCGAGGGCGACGCCGAGCCGGACGCAGATGCCGCGTCGGGCGAATCCGGCGAGCCCGGCACCGCCGAGGGCTAAGCCCTCGTGCGCTTGTTCCGTCGAGGCGATGGAGCCTCGACGATCGACCTGGTCGTCGCAGGACTGGGCAACCCGGGCCGGCAGTACGAGCGAACCCGGCACAACGCGGGCTGGCTGGTGCTGGACGAGCTTGCTCGGCGGCAAGACGGCTCATTCCGCGGCAAGTTCTCTGGGCAGCTGGCGGAGACGCGGCTGGACGAGCGGAAGCTCGCGCTCGTCAAACCCGAGACATTCATGAACGACTCGGGGCGGCCGATCGGCGCGGCCGTGCGGTTCTTCAAGGTCGACGCCGGTGCCGTCCTCGTGGTTCACGACGATGTCGACCTCGACACCGGTCGCCTCCAAGCGCGGCTCGGAGGTGGCCTGGGCGGCCACAACGGTCTCCGCTCGATCGCGCAGGCGCTGGGGACGAACGACTTCCTTCGCCTCCGGATCGGCGTCGGACGGCCCGGTCGCGGCGATCGGCGAAGCGTCGCCGATTACGTCCTCTCCGGCTTCGACGCGGAGGTCGACGTGAACGAGCTCATAGGCCGGGCCGCCGACGCTGTCGAGACGCTCGCCCGCGACGGTCTCGAGGAGACCCAGCGTCGGTACAACTAGCGCGTCTCGCCGGCAGCCCTTCCCCGGGTCTTTCGGTGCGCAACCGGCACATTCGGGTCACATTCGGGGGCTAGCCTCGCCAGCAGCCCCTCGGGTGGGTGGGGGCTAGGGATGGGGCGAGCCGCGTACGATTGATCCCCCGGAACGCGACCGTTCCGGCGTTCGTCGTGGACCGACCGGTACTACACGTCCTCGCTCAGGAGCTCGCCGACAGTGAGCGCCTTGGCCTGTACGTCGACGAGATCGAGGCGACCCATCGGGGACTGGCCGTCGAAGCCTCCGACCGCCGGGGGCCACGGGCCCGCGTGTCCGAGCCCGCTCTGCCGCTCGTCCTCGCCGCCCTTCATCTGCGTCTCGACCGAGGGCTCGTCGTGCTCCTGCCCGACGACGCGGATGCGCGGGACGCTGCGGAGGCCGCCGCCTGGTTCCTCGGCCCGGAGCGGGTCGCGCTCCTGCCGAGCCGCGGTGTCGGCTGGACCTCGGGCCTCGAGCCAGCGCCGCACCTCGTCGGCGAGCGAGCCCGCGCGCTCGAGATCCTCGCGGCCGGTGGCCTCGTCGCCGTCTCTGCCACCGCACTCGCCGAGGGCATGCCGGCTGCCGGAGACCGCCCGGCTGCCATCAGCCTCCCTGTGGATGCGGAGGATCTCCCCGAGCGGTTGGCTCTCGCCGGCTACGAACGAGTCGAGCGGGCGGAGGAGCGCGGCCAGTTCGCGCTCCGCGGTGGGATCATCGACGTCTTTCCGACGACGGGCCTCGAGCCGCTCCGCATCGAACTCTTCGGTGACGAGATCGAATCCATCCGTGCGTTCTCACCCTTCACGCAGCGGACGCTTCACGCCGTCGAGCAGGCCGTCATCTACCCCGCCGGGGAGCGGCGCGGAGACCTCGTAGAGCCAACTCTCAGCGAAGGCCACGAGCCTCCCGCCGCCCCTGTCGGCCTCGTCGCTGCGCTTTCACGAGCACCAGATCTCGTTTGGCAGCCGGATGCGGTCCGCGAGCTCTGGGCCGAGAAGCAGCTCACAGCGCAGCCGCTGGACGGAGCTGCCGAGCTCGACCCGTTCCCGACCGGACAGCCGTTCGCCTTCGAGGCGCAACGCCCGGCGATCGCCGCCCGCGGCCTCGCCGAGGCAGAGCAGGAATTGGGCGCGCTCATCCGTGCCGGGCTGCGGGTCGTTGTCGCCTTCTCCCACCGCGGGGAGGCGCTGCGGAACCAGAATCTCTTGAGGCGGGTTGACGCTCGCCTCTTCGAGGTCGGCGAGGAGCTGACCTCCGACGCCGAGCTCCTCTACGCCGTCTCACCGGCCCGGCGCGGGTTCGTCTGGCGCGATCTCGGGCTGGCACTGCTGCCCGACACCCAGGTGTTCCGGCGCAAGCCACGCGCGACGGTTCGCATCGGCCGATCGTTCCAGTCCTTCGCCGATCTCCGCACCGGGGACTACGTCGTGCATGAGGACCACGGCGTCGGGAAGCTTCTCGGCTTCGAGACGAGGGAGGTCGCCGAGGTCACTCGCGACTACCTCTTGCTCGCCTTTCGGGGGGACGATCGGCTGTACGTCCCGCACGAGCAGCTCGGCAAGGTTTCGCGCTATGTCGGGGCCGACAGCGGCGCCCCGGCGCTCTCGAAGCTCGGCGGGAAGGCCTGGCAGCTCCTCAAGACCCGGGCGCGCCAGGGCATCCGCGAGCTCGCCTCCGAGCTCCTGCGCCTCTACGCCCAGCGCCAGCACGCGGTGGGCGTCCCGTACGACCTCCGCCACGAATGGCTCGACCGTCTCGAGGCGAGCTTTCCCTATCGAGAGACGGACGATCAGCGTGCTGCGATCGAGGCCGTGAAGCAGGATCTGGAGACGTCGCGGCCGATGGACCGCCTCGTCTGCGGCGACGTCGGCTTCGGGAAGACCGAGGTAGCCGTCCGAGCAGCCTTTGCCGCCGCGCTGAACGGCAAGCAGACCCTCATGCTCGTCCCGACGACCGTGCTCGCGCAACAGCACTGGAACACATTCCGGGACCGGTACCGTGACTTTCCCGTCCGCGTGGAGATGGTCTCGCGCTTCCGGACCCCTCGCCAGACGAAGCAGGTGCTCGCAGACTTCGCCGAGGGCAAGGTCGACGTCCTGATCGGAACGCATCGCGTGCTCTCCCGCGACGTCATCCCGAAGGATTTCGGTCTCGTGATCGTGGACGAGGAACAGCGCTTCGGCGTCGCGCAGAAGGAGCTCCTGCGCCAGCTCCGCCTCGAGGTCGACGTTCTCGCCCTGACGGCGACGCCGATACCGCGATCCCTCCACATGTCGCTCTCGGGCCTCCGCGACATCTCGGTCATCGAGACACCTCCCGAGGGCCGGCGTCCGATCCGTACGCACGTCGGCGAGTTCGACGAGGAGCTGATCAAGCTCGCGCTCGAGCGAGAGGTGGCGCGCGAGGGGCAAGCCTTCTTCCTCCACAACCGCGTTGAGACGATCGACGACCGGGCAGCCTTCCTCCAGGAGCTCGCGCCGGGCCTGCGCTTCCTCGTCGCGCACGGGCAGATGCGCGAAAAGGAGCTCGAAGACCGAATGATCTCCTTCCTTCGCGGCGACGCCGACGTCCTCGTCTCGACGACGATCATCGAGTCCGGTCTCGACATCCCCCAGGCGAACACCCTTGTGGTCGAGCGAGCCGACACCCTCGGGCTCGCGCAGCTCTACCAGATCAGGGGACGTGTCGGCCGCTCGGACGTCCCGGCGCACGCCTACCTCTTCTACCCCCAGGCGTCCGAGCTGACACCGGAGGCGCGGGCCCGCCTCGCGACGCTCGCAGACCACACCGAGCTCGGCGCCGGCTTCGCGATCGCCATGCGCGACCTCGAGATCCGCGGCGCCGGAGACCTCCTCGGGGCGGAGCAGTCAGGTCATGTCGCCGCGCTCGGCTTCGAGCTCTACGTCGAGCTGTTGGCGGAGGCCGTGGCCGAGCTCTCCGGCGAACGGCGCCCGACCGCCCGGCCGGTGCGGGTGGACGCACGCGTCGATGCCTTCGTCCCGAACACCTACGTCGACTCCGAGGCGATGCGGATCGACCTTCACCGGCGCCTCGCTCTCCTCGAGACCGAGGACGACCTGCGCGAGCTGGAGGCGGCTACAGTCGACCGCTTCGGGCCCCTCCCCGACCCCGTCGCAAACCTGTTTGCGATTCAGGAAGCGCGGATCAAGGTCTCCCGAATCGGAGCCGACTACCTCGTCTTCCGGGGCGGCCGCGCAACCGTCGGGCCGCTCGTCCTCGGCTCGGGCGAGCTGCGCGAGCTGAGGCGGCTCATCGACACCGCGATCTACACCACGGCGCGTCAGGAAGTCTCGTTAAGAGACGATGTTTTTACCGGGGCGCTCCGGCTCGTCGATGCTATTCTCGAACTGCGCCGCGCAGCATAGGTAGGCGTTTTTTCTATGAGACGGGTCTCTTTCACAGGTCTTTTCGCGCTCGCGCTCGCAGTGCTGCTCGCCGGCTGCGGAGGTGGAGGTGGCTCGAAGGCAGTCCCGACGAACTCGGTTGCCGTCGTCGACGACCAGACGATCACTAAGGCTGAGTTCGACGAGTTGATCACCTACGCCAAGCGCAGCTTCGACACCCAGAAGCGGCCGTTTCCGAAGGTGGGGACACCCGAGTACGTCCAGCTCCGCGACCAGGCGATGCGCTTCCTGATCCAGCGCACCCAGTTCGAGGTCAAGGCCGACGAGCTCAAGATCGACGTCAGTGACGACGCCGTCAAGAAACGCGTCGACCAGTACGTCAAGGAGCGGCACGGCGGCGACCGCAAGAAATTCGAGGCCGAGCTGAAGACGCAGGGGCTCGGTGAGAAGCAGGCGGCGGAGATCATCCGTGCGAACCTCGTGCAAGAGGCGATCTTCAACAAGGTCACCTCCGAGGTGAAGGTCGAGGACGCCGAGCTCAAGACCTACTACGACAAGAACAAGGCTCAATACGGCACGCCCGAGACGCGGACGGTCCGCCACATCCTCGTCAAGCAGAAGCCGCTCGCAGACAGCCTCTACACCCAGCTGAGAGGCGGCGGCGACTGGAAGGCGCTCGCGAAAAAGCACTCCCAGGATCCGGCCTCGAAGAACTCGGGTGGCCGGATGACGGCGACCAAGGGTCAGCTTGTTCCGGAATTCGAGAAGACAGCGTTCGCGCTCGCGATCAGAGTGGTCTCGAAGCCCGTGAAGACGCAGTTCGGCTGGCACCTCATCGAGGCGCTCAGCCCGGTCAAGAAGAGCCAGGCGACGCCCTTCAAACAGGTCAAGGAAGCCATTCGCCAGCAGCGCCTCCAGGAGAAGAAGAACAAGGCGATGGAGACCTGGGTGGCCGACATGCGCAAAGACCTGAACAAGAAGACGACATACCAGGTCGGCTACAAGCCGTCCGCCGCGGCCAACGCCCCAACGGGCTGATCCCGAGGCGCTCGCCCGGGCGCTGCTCGACCTTCAGGAGCTGACCGAGCGCCTCCGGCGCGACTGTCCCTGGGACCGCGAGCAAACAGTCGAGACGATCGTGTCTCACACGATCGAGGAGGCATACGAGGTCGCGGATGCCGCGCTGGCTGCCGACGATGCAAAGCTCGAGGACGAGCTCGGCGATCTTCTCTTCCAGACCTACTTTCTCGCGCTGCTCCTGCAGGAGCGGAACGGCGGCTCGCTGGAGTCCGTAGCACGCGGGATCCACGAGAAGCTCGTCCGGCGGCACCCACATGTGTTCGGCGGGGCCGAGGCCGCGACGCCGCCACGGGTCCGGAAGACGTGGGACCGCATCAAGCGGGAGGAGGACGGCCGGGAGGGACTCTTCCACCATGTGCCGGAGACCCTGCCTGCCCTCCTCTACGCCCGGAAACTGCAGCGGCGGGCCGCTGCGATCGACTTCGACTATCCCGACGCCGCCGGCGCGCTCGCCGATCTCGACGAGGAGCTGGCTGAGCTTCGCGAAGCGCTGAGGACGGCGGGCGAGCCGCCGCCGGAGTCGCAATCCGACCCGCGTGTCTTCGAGGAGCTCGGTGACGTTCTCTTCGCTGCCGTGAACGTCGCGCGACGGCTGAACGTCGACCCAGAGCTGGCTCTCAGGGCCATGGCCACGCGCTTCGCGGAGCGTGTAGAGCGCGCCGCAGGACTCTCCGCCGACGAGGGGCACGCGTTCACCGATCTCACGCTCGAGGAGAAAGACCGATACTTCGACGCCGCGAAGGAGCAGAAGCACTGAGCACACCGATCACCGAGGTTCGAGCCCGCCAGATACTCGATTCCCGGGGCAACCCGACGATCGAGGTCGAGGTCGAGCTCGAGTCCGGCATCTTCGGGCGGGCAGCGGTTCCGTCGGGGGCTTCCACCGGAAAGTTCGAGGCGGTCGAGCTCCGGGACGGCGATCCAGGTGCCTGGCTCGGCAAGGGCGTCCTGAAGGCGGTCGAGAACGTCCGGGGCGAGATCGGGCCCGCACTGAAGAACATGGATCCCGAAGACCAGGCGGGGATCGATTCGGCGCTCGTCATGCTCGACGGGACGGGGAACAAGGGCCGACTCGGAGCCAACGCGATTCTCGGAGCGTCGCTCGCGTCGGCGAAAGCCGCCGCGTCGGAGGCGCGGATGCCGCTCTACCGCTGGATCGGTGGCGCCGAGGCGCACATCCTGCCGGTCCCGATGCTGAACGTCGTGAACGGAGGCGCTCACGCGCGCAACTCGATCGACTTCCAGGAGTTCATGGTCGTCCCCGCCGGTTGTCCGACCTTTGCCGACGCGCTTCGGGTCGGAGCCGAGATCTTTCACACCCTGCAGGGCCTCCTCCACGAACGAGGATTGACCACCGCCGTCGGAGACGAGGGCGGGTTCGCTCCCGACCTCGCGTCGACGGAGGAGGCGGTCGAGGTGGTGCTGGAGGCGGCGGAGCGTGCCGGCCACCGCGACAAGGTGGGGATCGCCCTCGACGCAGCGGCGACGGAGATCTTCGCAGACGGCGTCTACCGCTTCGAGGGCGAGGGACAGACGCGTGGGGGCGCGGCGATGATCCAGCTGTACGAGAGCCTCGCCGACCGGTACCCGCTGCTCTCCGTCGAGGACGGCCTGTCAGAGGACGAATGGGCGGACTGGGCGACACTGACGCAGGAGCTGGGCGCTCGCATCCAGCTTGTCGGCGACGACCTGTTCGTCACCAACGTGGAGCGATTCCAGCGCGGGATCGAGTCGAACGTCGCCAACGCGATCCTCGTCAAGGTCAACCAGATCGGGACGCTGACGGAGACCCTCGAGGCGATCGCTCTCGCCCGCGCGAAGGGCTATGCGGCGGTGATCTCCCACCGCTCCGGCGAGACCGAAGACACGACGATCGCCGACCTCGCGGTCGCCACGAACGCGGGCCAGATCAAGACCGGAGCCCCCAGCCGCACCGACCGAGTAGCGAAGTACAACCAGTTGCTCCGGATCGAAGAGGAGCTCGGCGACGACGCCGAATACCCAGGCTGGGATGCGTTCCCAAGACGCTCTTAGGCTCGTCACGCTGCTCGCCGTCGCTCTCCTCGCCAGCGGCTGCCTCCACGACGACGAGGCTTCGACGACGGTGACCGTCCAGGAGACGGTGACCGAGACGGGAACCGCCTCGGTTCCAGGCGAGGCGCCGGCCGTCGTCAGGGTCTACTTTCTGCGGGACGGCGAGGTCGCGCCGGTGCAGCGAGAGGTCGTGACAGGCCCGGCAATCGCCCGCACTGCGCTGAACGAGCTGTTCAGTGGGCTCTCGCCAGAGGAGCGTGGGCTGGAGACATCCATTCACGCGGGCGTAGAGGTCGTTGCGCTCGCGATCCAGGGTGGCGTGGCGGACATCCGGTTGAGCGAATCGCTGAACGACGAGCGGGCCTACGCACAGGTCGTCTACACGCTGACGCAGTTCCCGACCGTGAAGCGTGTTGTCGTCGACGGTCGCCGTCCGGCCGGACGAGCGGCGGTGGAGGAGCACACGCCGCCGGTCCTCGTCGAGTCGCCGCTCCCCGGCGAGACGGTCGAGCCCGGCTTCGAGGTAACCGGGACGGCAAACACCTTCGAGGCGACCTTCCAGTACGAGCTGCGGGACGCCTCGGACGCCGTGATCTCGAAGGACTTCGTCACCGCGACCTCTGGAAGCGGCACCCGCGGCACCTTCAGCTTCACGGTGCCGTACGAAGTCGATCGAGTCCAGGAGGGCAGCCTCACCGTCTTCGAGAATTCGGCTGCGAGCGGGGCTCGGACGAACGAGGTTTCGATCCCTCTCAGGCTCGAATAAGGACCCCCAACGCCGCCGGTACGCTGACGGCGTGGCCTCGACGGTGCCCCGACGCACCAAGATCGTTGCGACTCTCGGCCCTGCCTCGGCGACGCCGGAGCTCGTCTCGGCCCTCGCGCACGCAGGCATGGACGGCGCGCGCCTCAACTTCTCCCACGGGAATCACGAGCGCCATGCGGAGTACGCCCGCCTCGTGCGGGCCGCCCAGGAGGAGGTCGGTAGGCCGATCGCGCTGATCGCGGATCTCCAGGGGCCGAAGCTGCGGATCGGCGACCTCGAGGCACCGATGAATCTCGAGACCGGAAGCGAGATCACGGTTACTGGAGAGATCGAGGGGCCAAGGAACGGAGAGCTGACCGTGCTTCCCGCCGTCATCGGCCAGGTCCTCCAACCCGGCCACGACGTCCTGATCGACGACGGATCGATCCGACTCCGCGTGGAGTCCGTGGAGGCGGGCAGGGCGCGATGCGCCGTTCTGGTCGGAGGCGTGGTGTCTGCTAACAAAGGGGTGAACGTGCCGGGTGTGCCGGTCCCCATTCCGGCAATCACCCGCAAGGACACGGACGACCTCGAGTTCGCCCTGGAGTTGGGAGTGGACTTCGTCGCGCTCTCGTTCGTTCGCTCCGCGGCTGACGTGCGGGATCTCAAGGCGATGATCAAGCAGGCGGGAGCCCACGCTCACGTGATCGCCAAGATCGAGAAGGCCGAGGCGATCGACGCCCTCCCGGCGATCCTCGACGAGGCCGACGCGGTCATGGTGGCCCGCGGCGATCTCGGCGTGGAGATCGGCCCGGCCATCGTGCCACTCCTCCAGAAGCAGATCATCAAGGAGGCCCTCGAGGAGGGAAAGACGGTGATCACCGCGACGCAGATGCTCGAGTCCATGGTGCACCAGCCCGAGCCGACCCGCGCCGAGGCGAGTGACATCGCGAACGCGATCCTCGACGGTACCTCGGCGCTGATGCTGTCGGAGGAAACGGCCATCGGCTCGTACCCCGTCGAAGCCGTCAAGACGATGGAGCAGATTGCGCGCACGATCGAGCCGAGCATCGAGTATCGGCATCAGCTTCCGAAGCCCGGCGACGAGCCGACTGTCGGACGCGCCATGTCGAACGCGGCTTGCGACCTAGCCGAGACGCTCGGCGCGAAAGCGATCCTGGTGCCCACGTTCACAGGACGGACGGCGTCCGTCGTTGCCCGTCTCCGTCCTCGCCGACCCGTGATCGGACTGTCGCACCACGGCCACGCCCTCCAGCACATGGCGCTCGAATGGGGCGTCACGCCGGTGTTGATGCCGCAGGCTGCGGATGTCGAGGAGCTGTGGACCAGCTCGCTGGAGGCCGCACGAGCCACCGGCCTGCTCGACGCAGGCGACCTGGTCGTGCTCACGGCGGGGACGGCGGTCAACCTCCCCGGCACGACCGACATGATCAAGCTCGCATACGCATAGCCCCGGACGACGTAGGAACGAGCAGGGCAGGCGCGAACCAGCGTCCATGCCGAAGCGCCCGGAGCCGAAGCGGAGACCGCGCCGCTCGAAGCGACGCCTTCCGCTCATGCGGTGGTTCGCCGCCGGCACGGTCGCGGTCGTCGCGCTCCTGTACTACCGACCGGTCGCGAGCTACATCGAGACTCGCACCTCGCTCGAGAATCGAGCGGCGGAGGTCGACGCGCTAAGGGTCAAGCGCGACGAGCTCGCCCGGCGCCTCGCCGAGTCCGACACTCCCGAGGCACTCGCGCGGAGAGCGCGCCGCCTCGGCCTCGTCAAGGCAGGCGAACGGCTCTTCATTCTCAAAGGGATCGAGGAGTGGCGTCGGCGAAACGGGACTAGCATCGGGAGCGATGGATGACCGGGCCGTCGTCGAGCGCCAGCTCGGTCGCGCACCGCGCGCCTTCCTGCGGGTTGCCGTGCGCTGCCCGTTCGGCGCACCGGCCGTAACGCAGCAGTCGCCGTACGACACCGCCGGCGACCCTTTTCCCACGACCTACTACCTCACCTGCCGTCATCTCGTCGCAGCGGTCTCCCGCCTCGAAGCGGCAGGAGCGATCGAACGGTGGACCGACCAGGTCGCGGCTGACGACGCGCTGGCCGAAAGCCTGGCCCGGGCCACAGAGGAACAGCGGCGGATCCGTCACGACCTGGCGAACGGGGCCGTCGGGCGTGAAGCCGGCGCCTCGCTGGATCTCGGGATCGGCGGCGCCTCCCGGCCGGAGCGGCTCAAGTGCCTGCATGCGCACGTCGCGTTCGCGCTCGCGAACGCCGGCTACGACCTGGGCGACCGGATCCTCGACGAGATCGAGCAGCGCTGGCCGGATCGCTGCTGCACTCTGGAGACGAATGGGTAAGAGGGGATCCGTGGAGAGCTCCGTGGACGTCGCGCGCTATCAGTGGGAGGAGGGAAGCCGCCGCCTCGAAGCCGAGGCTTCGGATCCGGATGCGTACGAGGCGTTGATGGAACAGGTTGCGGCGGTCGCCGAGGAGTTGCGCCGTCGGATCGGCGAGCACTTCACGCTCGAGGAG
>JACDAN010000069.1 GCA_013695385.1 Actinomycetota bacterium
GGGCGCCTAGACGCCTCGGGTTCCGCGGTGAGGCGGGCGGAATCACCTTCAGGGCTCCGGCGCGACCTGAAACGGGGTCGGTTTGCGGGCTCGACGGGCCCGTTCCGTTCGGCTGGCTGAGTCTCGCGCCGGGCCGCGTGGACAACGGCGCTCTTCTCGCTGGGAGATCGCGGAGAGTCGTCGCGCGGGCGTCGAAGACGCGGGAAGGGGCTCTTACCGGAGATTCGACGCTCGAGGGCAAGGTGCAGTCGGTGATCCGCTGGACGTTGACCTTTCGCAGAATCGGCTGATGAAGCTGATCCATACCTGCTACCGCGTGGCAGATCCCGATCGGTCCGTCGCGTTCTACGAGGCGCTCGGTCTGGAGAAGCGGCGGGAGCTGCCGATCCGCGATGAGGCGATGAACTACTTCCTGGGCGTGCCGGGGCAGGACGGCCCCGAGCTCGAGCTCACCCACAACTTCGGCGTCGACTCCTATGAGCTCGGCACGGGCTACGGCCATGTCGCGCTGACGGTGGACGACCTCGACGGCACGCTCGAGCGGCTGGCCGGGCTGGGCATCGAGCCCGAGCGCCCGCCCTACCGGGTGCGCGAGGGAGGCTCGCGTCTCTGCTTCGTCCGCGACCCAGATCAGTACCGGGTCGAGTTGGTCGAAGCTTCGGGCTAGGTCCATCCGCCTCGCGGCCTTCGCCTCGGGGGAAGCCGCTCAGGCCGTAAACCGAGTGGGGGTGGCGGTTGACGATCCTCGTCTGTTGAGGTGTTGTTTTATCGCCCGGAGCGGGTAGTAGAAGACCTACTACACCGCGACCAAAGGAGACTGAAGATGTACATCGGTGGTGGCGCACTTCTAGTGATCCTCATCATCCTGGCGATCATTTTTCTCCTGTAGCACGGGTTACTGGATCGCGAAAAGGGAGCCGGTCGTCTCGTCAGTCACCCATGTTCCGCCGCCCGGCTCCCTGATCGCGTCTGATCAGCTCTGCTCTTCGGCCTCGCGTTGTTGCTCCGCCGGAGCTTTCACCTCGATGCGGCCTGACCAGAGCACGTAGACAAGCGCCGCTAACGCCGCCGACACGGCGAGCGTGACCAGCAACGCGTCCGCGGACGGGCCGATCTCGGGCTGGTACAGCACCGACGGTGAAAGCAACTTGACGGCGGGGATCGTGGCGATGCTGAGGAGGAACTGGAGCACCGACGCCCCAATGCTGATGGGGGGCAGTTCGTTATCCTGTCGGCCCCAGCGCACTATGAACTGGACAACGTCAATGTCGGGCCGAATGACCCCAGCCCATGCCAAGACGGCAGAGAGCGCAAGGATCCACCAGGCGAGAGCAAAAGCGAACGGAATAAGAGCAGCCGAAGCTAGACCGAGACCTTCCTGCCAGGCTGCCAGGGCGAGGCAGACAAGTCCGGCAACGAAGCGGGCGAGGCCGCCCCAATGCGGAAGGATCAGGGCCGAAGCCGCTAGCTTCACATCGGTGCGTGCGCTCGTCTGTAGCTCGGCCACAGGGAGTCGCCAGATGTTTGGCGAGATGACGTTCGCGAGCCCGGACGCCCCCTCGATGACACCGTACATCCCGATGAACTGCCAGCGCGACCAGGGGGCCACTCCGCCTAGCGCGGCCGCAGTCACGATCACGCCGACCAGGTTCAGGAAAGAGAGCAGGAAGACGAGGACAAGACCTCGGAAGGCCCGACCCGATCTCAGCCGTGAGGAAGCCGCTGAATTGGAAGCCGTCACCTGCTAGCTCGTGTGTGCGCCATTTCGAGTTCCGGAATCTATCGCGGCATCTTCACGAAGATCGTCGTTCTAACCCTCGGGGCGGCCGCCTTCCCGGGAAGCTTCGCCCCGGTCGATTGGTGCGTCGTAGCCATCGTCCTGCTCGCCTTCGACTGGCATTTTTGGCGCATTTCTGGTGCAGTCGCACCCGTCCGATTCGAGGGCGGTTCGTGGCGAAAAGTCGTGAACGTGAGGCGTGAGCATCTGCGCGGCTCTCAGCTCAATGTTCGTGATCAACCTGACGGCTACCGCGTCGAGCTCATCGAGCGCTCGGCGTGAGTCTGCATCGCGACTTCGACCTGCAGCCGCTCTCCGATCTTGGCGATGTGGATGACTGGCGTCCCAACTCCGTGTGGTCACTCGCCTCGGACGAGCGTGCAGAGATGGCCGTCATCGTCGAGGAGATCGGGGTCGGTGACGCGATACCCCTTCACGTCCACAGCATCGACGAAGTCCTTCTCTATCAGTCGGGCAAGGCTGAGGTGCGCGTCGACGACGAGACCCATCACGTGCGCGCCGGCGACATCGTGGTCGTTCCGGCGGGAACATCCCACGGCACGCGCAACATGGGCTCTGAGGTCGTCCGGCTGCACGCTGTCTTTCCCTCACACCGGATCGACATCCAGTACCTCGAGCGGAACCCGGCACCCGGGACGGAAGGAGACGATCCTCAGCCCGGTGTCATCTGGGACACGCGGACGGGTGCGGTCGAGCCGCTTTGATCGAGTTGACCGAGCGTTCCGGCCACTAGTCTCGGAGGGCCGAACGCTAGTTGCGCCCGACGAGCTCTGACCGCCGCGCGTGCTCCTCGGCAAGGATTTTCTGAAGCTCTGCTTCGATCTCGTCGGCGGTCGCAGCCGGTTCGATTCTGAGCTTCCGCCGACTGCGCCATGCGAAGGCGGCCAGACAGACCACGGCCGTCACCAGCAGGAGGAATAGCATGGCGATTCCGAGCAGACCTTCTCGCTTCGTGGGGCCCGGCGTCGCCGGCTTCGCGGTGCTCTGCGCCGTCGTGGTTCGGGCGCCGCGTGCCGGCGTGACGGGCGCCGCGGGCAATCTCCTCTCGGGTGTACGGGAGACAGGCTTCGGGCGTAGCCGCTCCGCCCGGTATTCGGCGGCCAGCGCCGCCGCCGCGACCGGTGCCTGCGGCACGACGGAAGGTGACGGAGCGGGCGCCGGCGCGGGCCTTGGTTCGACGGTCCGGCCTTCTCGCTCTGCTGGGAGCCGAGAAGCCGGCGCGCTTGCCAGGACCGACAGCCGAACCCTAGTTCGAAGAAGTTGCTCGTCTTCGTCGGAGGCCGACGCCGCCGGCACCGGCGGCGCCTCGACGATGAGCAACATGCTCCCCGGGAGCGGTGTGATGTCTGCACCGCTGGCGTCAAAGGCCTCCGCGTAGATCGGATGGCTCCCGGTGGCGAGGTCGGTCGGCACGGTGAACGAGTAGGAGATCGCGCCGTCCGCCCCGACCGGCGCCTCGCCGAGCAAGGGCCCGCCCTCGCCCCAGGTGAAGCGAACGGTTCGTGCAGTCTCGGCGCCCGGTCCAGACGCGAAGCCGGTGATCATGGCCGCGCTACCCGGTGGATAAATCGGTTTGTCGAGTGTCGTGTCGACTCTGCAGGCGAGAGCGGCAGGCACTGCTGAGAGGGCGGCCAAAGCCACGACTACGAGCACCGTCACCCCTCGCAAACGCACGCGGCGAGTGTAGAGGTTTGTGATCTCCGTTGGCGCGCACAACGCCTACGGATACGACGATCAAACAGTAAGAAAGGAGCTCTATGCATCTTCCCGTCTTCCGGAGCGCAGCAGTGGCCGTGGTTCTCGTTCTGGCCGCCCTGGCGGCGCTTGCTCAGCCCACCGGCACGAGAGGTGCGCCGGCCCAAACGGTTGGAGTGAGCGGCAACTTCAGCCTGATCATGATGGTCCACACGCTGGCGTCGATTCCGGAGTACAACGTTGCCGCCACCAAGCCTTGGGACGGGGCCAACCAGCCGGGCGAGACGTTCACCTACAGGTCGATTCCCTGCACCGGTAATGCGCCGGTCAACAACATCTCCTCGGATCTGCCGAGCTACAACACGCGAGTCGCCCGAAGTCGGGCACCATCGTCCCTCCGAGCGCATCCGTACGAGTTCAACGTCGTCAGGCGGACGATCAGGACGAGGCTCAAGCCGCTCCGTCGCAACGCCAAGCCGCGTTTCAGGATCCAGAGGTTCTGGGAGCTGAGCGGCCGGATCACCCTCACGGTCTGCAAGCTCGGTCCGGGACCCACGGCGAACCCGGATCCGATCCCCGACCCCGCGAAGCCGAAGATCTTCGTCTCCTTCCGCGCGCGCTATTCGAGGAGCACGGCAGAAGCAGTCCGCTGGACCGGCACGTTCACGCTGACGGGCGGGACAGAGCGGTATGCGGATCTCAAGGGCTCCGGATCGATCGCGGGCTACTTCTTCTGCTTTGCGGCCGAAGGGTGTGCGGCCAAGGGCTCGTATCAGGACGGCCAGTTCGTCATGCACGGGACCTACACGGACCCGACGCCCCAGCTGAGCTAGAGACGCGTATGAGGCGGCCCAGCGGCGTGCTGGGCCGCCTCGGCTGCAGGCAAGCTTCGAGCGTGCGTGATCTCAATGGCCGTTTGGCGCGTTCTTCGTGAGGATCGTCGACGGGCACGGAGGCGACGAGCTCCCCTCCGTCCGCGTCCTCTTCGAGGAGTACGCGGCGTCGCTCGACGTCGATCTCGCCTTTCAGGACTTCGACCGCGAGCTGCGGGAGCTGCCCGGCGACTACGCGCCTCCGGCGGGGCGCGTCCTTCTGGCCATCGACGATGAACCCGCCGGCTGTGTGGCGCTCCGGCCGTACGAGCCGGACGTGTGCGAGCTGAAGCGGCTGTATGTCCGGCCCGCCTATCGAGGCACCGGTCTCGGGAGGCTCCTGACCGAGTCGATCATCGATGCGGGCCGCGATGTCGGCTACAGCAGGATGCGGCTCGACACCCTGCGGTCGATGACTTCCGCACGAGCCCTCTACCGCTCCCTCGGGTTCAGGGAGATCGAGGCGTATCGCCCGAACCCGGTGCACGGCACGACGTACTTCGAGCTGGAGCTTTAGAACTCGATTCACAATGACGCTTCGTCGGCGGGGTGCGATGGGTGGTGGGAGCGCAAGGACGCAGGGAGCCTCGATAGCAGCGCTATCGAGGCGACGGAGGACGCGGCGATCGCGCCGCACAGCGTGCCCCGACGGCTCAAGGCTTCGTTTTGAATCGAGTTCCTAGCGCGGGAGACCCCCCGAGGTCACCGGGAGATCGAGTGAGCGATCCACTGCTCGGCGCAGATCCGGTTGTCGGCGTCCTTGCGCACGACCCACGAGGTCGTTCGCCGGCCGGCCGACCGCGTCGAGACCGTGTCGAACACGGAGGCAAGGTCGCGGGGGATGGTGAGCACGACTCCTCCCTCCAACCTGGCTTCGACGTACTCGACCATGTCGTCGGGACTGGTTCCCGGTAGGAGCTCGTCGGCTTTCCGAAGAGCTCCGATGATCCGCTCGGAGCCTGCTATCGCATCCACGTCGCGCCGGCGGGCGAGGGCGACGACGTCCTCGGTCTCGTCGTAGACGCGGATGTCCGCCGTGCAGTCGGTCTCCCGTTCGACGGTGCGCTTGTCGGCGTAGCCCGGGGGAGCCAGCAGCCGCAGCTCGTCGCGAGTTTCCTCCCCGCCGCCGCCGCAGCTGGCCAGAGCGAGGAGGGTCGTCACGAGGAGTAGGCGGACGGCCATACTCGGACATTGTGTCCACCTACGCGCTCGTCTCCGACCTCAGGCTCGTAATCGAGGGCTATGAGCTCGCGCGGCTCGAACGAGCCGTCTCGAGCGACTTCACGCGCGTGACGACGCACGTCCGCCTTCGCGGCGGTGGGGAGGAGGGGATTGGCGAGGACGTCACCTACGGCGACGACGAACACGATCGTCTCCAGGCCTCGGAGCGCCACCCGCTCGAGGGTGAGTGGACGCTGGCGTCGCTCTCTGCGCACCTCGATGCTCTCGAGCTCTTCCCGGAGCCGCCGGGGATGAGCGCCTTTCAGGACTATCGCCGCTGGGCCTTCGAGAGCGCCGCGCTCGACCTCGCTCTCAGCCAGGCCGGCAAGTCTCTGGCGGAGGTGGTGGGGCGCGACGCGCGCCCGGTGCGCTTCGTCGTTTCGATGCGCCTCGGCGAGCGATCGTCGCTCGAGCCGCTGCGGCAGATCCTCGACGCATTTCCAGACACTCGTTTCAAGCTCGATCCGGTGGTGGACTGGACACCGGGGCTCGTGGAGCAACTGGCAGGGCTCGGCGTGGTCGACGTCCTGGATCTCAAGGGGCAATACAAAGACACCCCCGTCGACAACCCGGCCGATCCGCGGCTCTACAGGCTCGTCGCGGAGGCGTTTCCGGCGGCGTGGATCGAGGATCCCGGTTTGACCGACGAGACGGACCCGGTACTCGAACCGCACCGCGACCGAATCACCTGGGACGCGCCGATCCACTCCGTGGCGGACGTGGAGGCCCTGCCGTTTCCTCCGAAGACGCTGAACATCAAGCCGTCACGGTTCGGGTCGGTCGAGCGGCTCTTCGAGACATATGACTACTGCTCGGACCGCGGGATCGCCCTGTACGGCGGGGGTCAGTTCGAGCTGGGAGTGGGGCGCGGGCACATCCAGTATCTCGCCTCCTTGTTCCACCCGGACACGTCCAACGACGTCGCGCCGGCTGGTTACAACTTCCCTCCACCGGACCCGGGTCTGCCCACGAGCCCCCTCGAGCCCGCGGCCGCGCCGGCCGGCTTTCGCTGGGGCTGAGCTCGCGAGCGTCGCATTTTCGGCGCAGAGCTGTCACCCACCCGCGCGGATCTCCCGGCTAGCGTCGAAGCCATGACGAAGATCACCACGGCATGGGGCAAGGCGCAGCTCCTCGAGGAGGTCACGCTCCCTCAGCGGGCAGGCCAGAAGCGCTTCTCTTCTGTCGTCCAGCTGCTCGAAAACGAGAAGGGCGACTGGCTCGTGCGCTTCGCGTACACGACCGGCGGCACGATTCGACGGGGCCCGGTCACGCTGCGGGGCGCCGACCTCGAGCGACTCCGGACGCAGCTCTCCGCCCGTCCGTCGCTGGCCGCTGCGCTCGGATTCTCCGGTGACTAGACCGCGACGGAAGCTCGTTCGCGGGCCGCCGCCATCAACCCGCCGAGGATGAGCGCGCCGTCAGTCGACCCGAGCAGTGGGTCGACTGCGTGCTCGGGATGTGGCATCAAGCCCATGACGTTGCCCTCGCCGTTGACGACGCCGGCGACATCCGCCACCGACCCGTTCGGGTTTTCCTCGTAGCGGAGCACGATCTGGCCCTTGGCTTCGAGCTCCTCGAGCAGCTCGTCGTCGGCGAACCAGCACCCCTCGCCGTGCTTGACGGGGATCGTGAGGGTGTCGCCCGGCTCGCAGAGTGCGGTGAACAGCGTGTCGGTGCGCTCGACCCGCAGACGAACGTCACGACAGACGAACGCGAGTGATGCGTTCGGGCGCAGGGCACCCGGGAGGAGCCCGGCCTCGCAGAGGATCTGAAAGCCGTTGCAGATTCCGAGTACCGGCCCACCGTCCGCTGCGAACTCGGCGACAGCGCGCATGGCCGGCGAGAAGCGGGCGATCGCACCGCAGCGAAGATAGTCCCCGTAGGAAAATCCCCCCGGGAGGACAATGGCTGCGACGTCCGGCAAGCGCTCGGCGGCATGCCAGACCGCCGCCGGCTCCGCACCGAGCCGGCCGAGCGCCTGGAGCGCGTCCCGGTCGTCGTTCGAGCCGGGAAAGGTGACGACGCCCACCCGCGGCGCGTTCTCGGTCACCGGCCGTCCTCGAGCTCGATCTCGTAGCTCTCGATCAGCGGGTTCGCGAGGAGCTGCTCGCACATCCGTTCGACTTCCGACCGTGCCACCGTGGGATCCGTGGCCTCGACCTCGAGGTCCACCACTCGGCCGACCCGTGCGTCGCCGACCGGAAAACCGAGCTGGCGCAGCGAGCTCTCGACAGCGGCGCCCTGCGGGTCCAGGATCCCCGGCTTCGGGCGCACGAGCACGGTTGCCCTCATCGAAGTGCCACGTCCGGGTCTTCGAGGTACCGGCCGAACGGAATCTCGGTCAGCCGCTCGAAGGCCTCCACATACCGTGACCGTGTTCCCGTGACGACGTCCTCAGGCAGCTCGGGCCCCGGATCGGTCTTGTCCCAGCCGAGAGACTCGCAGTAGTCGCGCACGAACTGCTTGTCGTAGGAGGGCTGGGCGCTCCCCGGCCGGTACTCGTCGGCCGGCCAGAAGCGGGAGGAGTCGGGCGTGAAGGCCTCGTCGCCGAGTATGAGGGCGCCGGTGTCGTCCGTTCCGAACTCGAACTTCGTGTCGGCGATCAGGATCCCGCGATCGCCCGCCCGGGCCGATGCATACCGGTACAACGCCAGTGAGGCTGCCTCGACCTCGGCGAATCGCTCTTCGCCCACGAGCGCCGCGGCTTCCTCGCCCGTGATGTTCTCGTCGTGGCCCGTCTGCGCCTTCGTCGCCGGCGTGAAAATGGGCTCCGGAAGCGGATCCGACTCGAGGAGACCCTCGGGAAGCCGGTGCCCGCACACCTGGCCGGTCTCGCGATAGTCCTTCCAGCCCGACCCGGCCAGATAGCCGCGCACCACGCACTCGATCGGCAGCATCTCGAGCCGGCGGCACTCCAGCGAGCGCCCGTCCGGGCGAACGGCGAGCAGGTGGTTGGGGCAGAGCTCCTCGGTACGGGCGAACCAGAAAGCCGAGAGGCCCGTCAGGACGCGACCCTTGTCGGGAATCTCCGTTGGCAGGACGACGTCGAACGTCGAGATCCGATCGCTCGCAGCGAGCAACAGCCGCTCGTCGTCGAGGGCGTACAGCTCACGAACCTTCCCGCTTCCGACGTGCGTCGCGGTCTCAGGCATGGACGGGCTCCTCCTTCTCGGACATGGCGGACAGGCGCTCGAAGACGACGTCGACGTGGCGGGTGTACCCGGTCAGATCGAAGACCGCGTCGAGCGTGGCCGAATCGAGGTGTGCGGTGATCTCGGTGTCGCGGCGGGAGAGCTCCGGGAACTCCTGCTCCTCTTCCCAGGCGCGCATCGCATTGCGTTGGACGAGCTCGTACGCCTGTGCCCGTCCGAGCCCCGACTCGACGAGTGCGAGGAGGAGCCGCTGGCTGAAGAAGAGCCCGTGGCTCGATTCGAGATTCCGCCGCATGCGCTCGGGTCGGACGACGAGGCCCTCGACGAGCCAGGCGAAGCGGTCGAGCATGTAGTCGAGAGCCAGGAAGGCGTCGGGAATCACGACGCGCTCCGCCGAGGAGTGCGAGATGTCCCGTTCGTGCCAGAGGGCGACGTTCTCGAGGCCGACCAGGGCCGCACCGCGCACCACGCGCGCGAGCCCGCAGATCCGCTCGGCGACGATCGGGTTCCGCTTGTGAGGCATCGCCGACGACCCCTTCTGACCGCGCCGGAACGGCTCTTCGACTTCCCGAACCTCCGTCCTCGCGAGGTGACGGATCTCCAGCGCGAACTTCTCCAGCGACGCCGCGCCGACAGCGAGCGCGGCCAACAGCTCTGCGTGGCGATCGCGCTGGAGGATCTGCGTGGACGAAGGTGCCGGCTCGAGGTCGAGCCGCTCGCAGGCGTGTCGCTCCACCTCGGGATCCGTCGCGGCGTACGTCCCGACGGCTCCTGAAAGCTTTCCGACTCGCATTCCTTCCAGCGCTTTCGCGATCCGGGCCTCGGCCCTGTCGAGCTCGAACGCCCAGCCCGCCAGCTTCAGGCCGAAGGTCGTCGGCTCGGCATGGACGCCGTGTGTCCGGCCCATCATCAGTGTCCCTCGGTGTTCCTGGGCTCGCGCGAGCACGGTCGCCAAGGCGCGGTCGAAGCCGCTCAGGATCAGACCTCCGGCCTCCCGCACCTGGAGCGACAGCGCCGTGTCGATCACGTCGGACGAGGTCAGCCCGTAGTGGAACCAGCGACCTACCTCTCCGAGGTCGCCGGCGACGGCGTCGACGAACGCGGCAACGTCGTGCTGGGTGCGCTCCTCGATCTCGGCGACCCGTTCCGGCGATGGTGGGACCGCGCGTTCGCGAAGCTCCGCCGCAGCCTCGACCGGCACGACGCCAACGGCTGCCCACCCGTCCAGGGCCGCCAGCTCGACCTCGAGCCAGCGCGCGAGCTTGCTCTCGTCCGACCAGATCCGGGCCATGGCCGGGCGCGAGTACCGGGCGATCACCGGGTCGATTCTAGATGGAGGTCAGGCGGTCGCCCTACGCCGCTCAGGAAGACTCGGGCGAGATCGCCCCACCCTGCGCGAGAATGCGTGCGGCGAGGATCGCGGCGTTCCGGGAGCCGTCGATCGAGACGCACGCGACGGGGACGCCGGGCGGCATCTGCACGATCGAGAGCAGCGCGTCCATCCCGTCTCCGACGCTCTTGCTCGACCGCAGGGGCACGCCGATCACGGGCAGCTCGGTGTACGAGGCGACCACACCTGGGAGCGCCGCCGCCATGCCGGCGCCGCAGATGACCACGCGCACTCCACGCAGCGCCGCCGTCGAGGCGTACTCGGCCACTCCCCGTGGGTCCCGATGTGCCGAGAGCACCTGGAACTCATGCGTGATCCCTCGCTGATCGAGCTCCGCGAAAGCCGGCTCCATCGCCTCGCGGTCCGACTCGGAACCCACCAGGATCCCGACGAGCGGGCCATGTTCCTCGAACCCGATGAGCGCCGCGAGGGGCTCGGTCTGTGTCTCAGGTCGCAACGCTCGCCGCCTTCGCAGCGATGTCGGCCCGGAACCGCATCCCCTCGAAGCTGATCAGGTTGCAGGCCGCATACGCCCGTTCGCGTGCTTCGTCGATCGACGGTCCGAGAGCGGTCACGTCGAGGATCCTTCCGCCGTTCGTCACGAGTTGCGAGCCGCGCATCGCAGTGCCCGCGTGGAAGACGATCGCCTCGGCCTCGGCCTCGCGGACGCCCTCGATCGCGCTCCCCGAATCGCGGCCCTCGGGGTATCCGTGGGCTGCGAGGACGACGGTGACCGCGGCTTCCTCCGCGGCTTCGACGTCGATCGAGTCCAGGTGACCGGCCGCGGCGGCGGCAAGGCTCGCGAGCAGGTCGCCCTGCAGCCGCGGGAGGATCGCCTGCGTCTCGGGATCGCCGAAGCGGCAATTGAACTCGAGCACCTTCGGTCCGTCGTCGGTCAGCATCAAGCCGGCGTAGAGGAGGCCGACGAAGGGCGCGCCCCGAGAGGCGAGCTCCGTCAGCACCGGGCGGTGGACTGCGTCCAACAGCTCGTCGATCTCGGCGGCCGACACCTCGGGCACTGGCGAGTAGGCGCCCATCCCGCCTGTGTTCGGGCCCGTGTCTCCGTCCCCGATCCGCTTGTAGTCCCGAGCGGGGGCGAGCGCGACTGCGTCGCGGCCGTCGGCGATCGCGAACAGCGAGACCTCCTGGCCGACGAGCAGCTCCTCGATCAGGAGCGCCTGGCCGAGACCGCCCACGACCTGGAGCGCCTGGTCGAGCGACTCCTGGTCGGGGCAGACGAAGACACCCTTGCCGCCTGCGAGGCCATCCAGCTTCAGCACGCACGGTGGCCGGGCGATCGACATCGTTTGCGGTGTCGAGACGCCCACAGCCGACATGACGTCCTTGGCGAAGCTCTTCGAGCCTTCGATCTGGGCGGCAGCCTGCGAAGGGCCGAACACTGAAACGCCGGCGTGGCGCAGCTCGTCGGCGACCCCGGCGACGAGCGGTCCCTCCGGCCCGACGACGACGAGATCGGCTTCGAGCGACCGCGCGAGGTCGAGCAGGCCTTCCCCGTCCTCGGCTCGAACCGGATGGCACTCGCCGAGCTGGGCGATCCCGGGATTGCCCGGGGCTGCGTGAAGCTCGTCGAGGAGCGGGCTCTGCGCCAGCTTCCATGCCAGCGCGTGCTCGCGGCCGCCGGAGCCAATCAGGAGCACCCTCACTGGGCCGCGAGTGTACTGCGACGTCAGGAGGTTTCGCGAACGGGTAGACCCTTTAGGAGGGTTTGGCGCAATACCGGCCTGTGCCGCCAGGCCGCGCTGCTCGCCCCCAGGACTGCGTCCTCAGTCGCGCCCGTATCCCGAGGATACGAGCGCTCCCTGCGTCCTTGCCTGGAAACGACCATCGCACCCTGGCAACGAGCGTTATTCCGCCAAACCCTCCTAGGGCCGGGCGATCGCTTCGAGACCGCGTTGCGACAGGATGTGCTCGCGCGCCGCGCCCGTGCCGATCAGCGAAACCTCCACGTCGAGCTCCCGCTCGACGAACTCGACGTAGCGGCGTGCGGGCTCCGGGAGGAGGGCGACGTCGTCCATCCCGTCGAGCGGCTCGCCCCAGCCGGGAAGGATCTCGTAGACCGGCGCAGCGTGGTGAAAGTCCCCCTGATGCGCAGGGAACTCGGCCGTCTCCGAGCCGTCGGGGAGCCGGTAGCGGACGCAGACCGGGATCTCGGGGAACGGCGAGAGCACGTCGAGCTTGGTCAACGCCAGTGAGGTGAACCCGTTCAGCCGGGCCGCGTACCGCAGGCCGACGAGGTCGAGCCAGCCGCAGCGCCTCTCCCGCCCCGTCACCGTGCCGTACTCGCCGCCCAGCTCGCGGACCCGCTCCTGATCCGGCCCGTCGATCTCCGTCGGGAACGGCCCCTCGCCGACGCGGGTGAGATAGGCCTTCGCGACGCCCAAGACCGCGTCGATCCGATTCGGCCCGATCCCCACGCCGGTTGCGGCAGCGCCGGCGATCGGGCTCGACGAGGTCACGAACGGATAGGTGCCGTGGTCGAGGTCGAGCAGCGTCCCCTGGGCGCCCTCGAAGAGCACGAAGCGGCCTTCGCGAAGAGCACGGTCCACCAGGAGCGACGTGTCGGCGATGTAGGGCCGGAGCCGCTGTGCGTAGCCCTCATATCGGGCCGAGACGTCCTCGAGGTCGATCGGCGCGGCGCCGTAGACGCGCTCGAGCCAGTGGTTCTTCTCGGCGAGGGCGACCTCGATCTTCTGGCGCAGAATCTTCGGGTCGAAGAGGTCCTGGACGCGGATTCCGAGTCGCGCGGCCTTGTCGCCGTACGCAGGGCCGATGCCACGGCGCGTCGTCCCGATCTGGAGCTTGCCGAGGCGGCGCTCGCCGGCTTGATCGAGAGCGAGGTGCCACGGCATGATCAGGTGCGCGTTCGTGGAGAGGCGGACGCGCTCCGTCGAAAGCCCCCGTGCCTCGAGATCGTCGAGCTCCTCGATGAAGACCTGCGGGTCGACGACGCAACCGGCGCCGAGCACGCACTCCTTGCCCCACAGGATCCCCGAGGGCATATGCCGGAACTTGTACGTCTCGCCGTCCGCGACGATCGTGTGCCCCGCATTCGGGCCGCCCTGGTAGCGGCAGACGATGTCCGAGTGCTGCGCCAGCAGGTCGACGATCTTGCCCTTGCCCTCGTCGCCCCACTGGGCCCCCACGATCACGGTCGCCGGCACGGGGATGGAGTGTGCCGGGTGGGGCGGCTAGCCCGCGGCGAGGTCGGAAAACTTCGCGTACCGGCTCATGAAGGCGAGCTTCTCCGTGCCGGTGGGGCCGTTGCGGTGCTTGGCCAGGTGGATCTCGGCGACCCCCTGCTGATCGGTCTCGTCGTTGTAGTACTCGTCGCGGTAGATGAAGAAGACGAGGTCGGCGTCCTGTTCGATCGAGCCCGACTCCCTGAGGTCGGACAAGATCGGCCGCTTGTCGTGGCGCTGCTCGACGGCCCGCGAGAGCTGGGACAGCGCCAGAACCGGGACGTCGAGGTCACGCGCGAGCACCTTCAGGTTCCGCGAGATCTGGGACACCTCCTGAACGCGGTTCTCGACCGACGCCCCGGAGGTCATCAGCTGGATGTAGTCGACGACGATGAGACCGAGGTTGGGCTCCTTCGACTTCAGGCGCCTCGCCTTCGAGCGGATCTCCATCATCGTGATCGAGCCCGTGTCGTCGACGTAGATGGGGGCCTTCGCGAGCTTGTCGCAAGCAGCCGTCAGGCGTGGCCAGTCGTCGGCGGCGAGCTTTCCGTTCCGGAGCCGCTGTGACTCCACCTTCGCCTCGCTGCACATGAGGCGCTGGGTCACCTCCGACTTCGACATCTCGAGCGTGAACAGCGCGACGGGGGTCTCTCGCCGGACAGCGATGTTCGCGGCCATGCACAGCGCTAGGCCGGACTTTCCCATGCTCGGACGGGCGGCGATGATGACGAGGTTTCCGGGTTGGAAGCCCGAGGTGAGCCGGTCGAGGTCACGGAATCCAGACGCGACACCCGTGACGTCCTCGCCTGCCTCGTAGAGCGCCGTGATCCGCTCAAAGCTCTCCTTCAGCAGCTCCTCGATGTGCGCAAACTCGCCCGACACACGGCTCTGGGAGAGCTCGAAGATGACCTGCTCCGCCCGGTCCACGAGGTCGTGAGCCTCGCCCGGCCGATCCCAGCCCAGGCTTGCGATCCTCTGGCCGGCCTGGATGAGCCCGCGGAGCGTCGCCATCTCGCGGACAATCCGGGCGTAGTGCCCTGCATTCGCAGTCGAGGGGACCAGGGCCGCGAGCTCGTGGAGCCTGGGCCGGCCCCCCGCGCCCTCGAGCTCTCCGCGCTCCTCGAGCGCATCGACCAGGGTGATTGCGTCGACGGGCTCGCCGCGCGCGTAGAGCGCCAGGGCGGCCCGATAGACCTTTGCGTGACTCTCGCGGTAGAAGTCGGCCGCGTCGAGGATCTCGCTGACGGCCCCGATCGCGCCGGGGGAGAGCATCATCGCGCCGAGGACAGATTCCTCCGCATCGAGATTCTGTGGCGGGACCGGGGCCGTCGACGAGGACTGGCCAGGCTGGGCGACCTGGGCGACCATGCGCTCGATCAAACCGGCCCGAGGGCCTCGCCACAAATCCGCTCTCCCCTACTACTACTAGGGGCCGGTGCGGTTCTATGCAGGGATAAGGAACACATGTTCGCGGTGATTCTCCACGGAATGGCGGACGTTGTCCCCCGATAGAGGGGCGCAGGGGACGAAGGAGTTCTCGCTGCGAGCGGGCTTTTCCGACCGTTGTCCCCAGGCTCTGGATAAGCCTGTGGAGCCTTTGGCGCCGATTCTTTACCGCTCGGGCGCTGTTTCTGGCGCTTCGGGGCCCACCGATGGCCCGCCGGGCTCACTGTCGACCACGACCAGCTCGTCCGTGGCCTCGATCGCCGCCGCCGCCTCGATCGCCGCCTCGCGCTCCGCGAGAGCCACAGGTTCCTCCGGGGCCGGGTCCAACTCCTCGCCGGCGGGGGCCGATGTGCTCTCCTCGGCCGCAGCCACAGCCGACACGGTCTCGACCTCCTCTTCCTCCGAGGCTTCGGCCAGGGCCTCCGCCTCGGCTGCGGCCGCCTCCGCGGCGACTGCGTCCTCGGCCTCTGCCGCCGCCTGCAACTCCTCCATCGCCGCGATGTCGCCTCCTTCGGGGACGACCTCGAGGCGAAGCGAGGCGTCGACGTCGGTGAAGAGCTCGACCGGCACCTCGTAACGCCCGACCCGCTTGATCGCGTCGCCGAGCTCGATCTTCCGGCGGTCGACCCTGATGCGGTGGTCGCTCCAGAGCCGGTCGGCGATGTCCGTCGCGGTCACCGAGCCGAAGAGCGACCCCGTCGGCCCGGCCTTCACATCGAACCGGAGGACTGCCTGTTCGACGCGCGCTGCGATCTCGCGCGCGTCGTCGTGCGTTCGAGCCTCCTGCCGGGAACGCAGCTCGTCGCGGCGCTGGAGCTCCTCCAGGCGGCCGGCTGTGGCGGGCTCGGCGAGGTGACGCGGCAGGAGGTAGTTCCGGGCGTACCCGCGCGCGACGTCGACGACCTCGCCGCGCAGGCCGACCTTCTCGACGTCCTTCAAGAGGATGATCTGCATGGCTAGGTGGTGGCGTAGGGCAGGAGCGCCATCTCGCGGGCCCGCTTGACGGCGAGGGCGACCTGGCGCTGGTGCCTGCGGCAGGTGCCTGTGATCCGCCGGGAGCGGATCTTCCCCTTCTCGGAGACATGCCGGCGGAGCTGCCCGATGTTCTTGTAGTCGACATCCTCGATGTGATCGCGGCAGAACTGGCAGGAGCGCCGCTTGATCGGGCCGGTGTTCGGGCCGCGCCGGGTGGAGCGTTGCTCTCGTCTTGCCTTCGGGGCCATCAGTGCTCCTTCAGGTGATGTTGGAGGTGCACTAGAAGGGGATGTCGTCGTCCGTGCCCGAGGGTGCAAAGTCGGCGCCGCCCTGCTCGGCGACTGCCCCGGCGGGGACGAACTCGCGCTCGCCGCCCTCGGTTCGGCTGTCGAGGAACTGCACCTGGTTGGCTACGACTTCGACCTTCGAGCGCTTGGAGCCGTCCTGCGCCTCCCACGAAGACCAGTCGAGCCGGCCATCGATGCCGACCCGGCGGCCCTTGGCGAGGTGCTGCGAGAGCATCTCGGCCTGGTTGCCGAAGACCTTGATGTCGAAGAAATTGGGCTTGTCCGTCCAGTTGCCGCCGTCGTCCTTCTGCCGGCCGTTCACGGCGAGACCCAGCTGGAGCACGGGATTGCCGGACGGAAGGTGCCTGAGCTCGGGATCGCGCGTGAGTCGCCCGACCAGGGTCACTCGGTTGATGTCGCCTGCCATCGTTACTCCTCCTCCTCTTGTACCGCTGCTGCGGGCTCAGCTTCATCCTGCCGCGTCGGAGCGGACGCCGCTACCGTCTCCGCGGGACGTCGCTCACTTCGCCGCACCGCCATGTGACGCATGACCCCGTCGGTGATCTTGAGCACTCGTGAGACCTCGTCCAGGGTCTCGGGCTCGGCCTGGAACGTCAGCAGGTGGTAGGCGCCGTCGGCCTTCTTGTCGATCTCGTACGAAAGCTTGCGTCGTCCCCAGACGTCGAGCGCCTCCCAGTTGCCGCCGCCTTGCTCGATCAGCTCGCGCGTCCGCTGGACGATCTCCGACTGGCGTTCGTCGGGCAGCTCGGGGTCGAGCATGAGCAGGATCTCGTAGGGCGTCACGGTCCCGAATTCACCTTCCTTCGGTCTAGGCGGCCTTGCCGGGGTCGGCGCTCGGGGGCACCGGGAGGCAAGGCAGGAAGCGGCGAGGAGTGTAGCATCGGCCCCGTGAACCGCCGCTTCGCGCTCTTGACCGGTGGGCTCGCGGTCGGTCTCGCCGCGCTGTGGCGGTTGATCCGCCGAAAGCCGCCGGGCTGGGTCGATTCGACGGCCCCCGTCGACGAGCGGGCCGGAGAGCTCCGGCAGCGATTGGACGAGTCCCGCGCCGTCGTCGACGACCGGGGAGAGTTCGAGTCGGCCGAGACCCCGGTCGACGAGGTCGACGCAGTCCCGCCGCAGGATCCGGCCGAGCGGCGGCGCGCCGTGCACGCGGAGGGCCGCTCCGCGGTCGATCGAATGCGCGACTCTAACGGCGAGAGCTGAACGCCTCGACACCGGCGGTTAGCCCCCGCGCAACGCGCCACACTGGTACGCGCTCGAGCGCAGCAGCGCGTCTTCGCGCGGGTTCGTCATGCTCGATGTTGCCGCTGCGGAACGAGCGGCCGGCGCGCGTCATCGCGACTCGATAGCCGTGCCGCAAGAGCAGCGTCTTCGTCCGGTGTGCGATCGCGAGAACGACGCCAGCCTCCCCCGGCGCGCCGCCTCCGTCCTTGATCTTAGTCTGCTGTGCGCCGGGGCCGATCGGCTCCCGCTCTGCGCCGATCGTGGACGGGGTTCCGTGCCCAGGGTCGAGGCAGATCAGCGCGGCGGCAGCGATCGCTTCCGCGAGCACGCAGCGATGTTTAGGGCGCTATCTCTTGTCGCGGCCGAACGATCCGCCGACGACGTCGTCGACGACAAACGATGCGGCGAACGCTGCGAGACCGAACGCAAGCAGGTCGAACTGATTCTCGTCGGTCACAGCCGAGACGATGAACAGAATGACTGCCAGCGCGAGTAGCAGGCTTCTCAGTCCTAGTCGCATCTCGCCTCGCCCTATTCGGCGGCAGCAGCGTCATCCCTGCCACGCATTTCCCTGCACGGAGCGGCGCAGGAGTCGAACCTGCCGAGCCGTGGGTTGCACGACCGCACCGGTTTTGAAGTGCAGCGGCTGCATGACGGCTTGTGTCCTTCCGTCTTGGCGGGTACCGGAAAGTCATGGGTTTCAGCGCTCACTAGCTCATAACGTGCGGGGGCATATCGGCACGTCACGGGTCGTTCGTTTGCAGATCCGCTTGCACCTCAAGGGTGCGAACCTTGGAAGCGCCGGGGCGCCTTGTGAGACGGGCGCAGACGCTCTTCCTCCGTCGGTGATGGTTTGGGGCCGGTACTACCGCTTGTTCTCGCGAGCCTAAGCTTCGTCGAGGCGATCCTCGACCACCCGCTCCACACACCGACTCGGGATGAAAACGGCATGTCCCATGCTCGAACGGCGCTCCGATCAGCTGTACGGAGG
>JACDAN010000122.1 GCA_013695385.1 Actinomycetota bacterium
CCCCAAAGCTCGTCTAAACCATTCGGGTCCCCGCGCCGAAGGCCCTTTAGAGAGATGCGGTTACGGCCTCGTAAAGACTTTCCGCCAGGCCCTCGGAGCGCGACGGGGGCGCCGACCCCTGAGCTACGATGCCCGAACCTTCGATCTGCGGCCGGCCGTCCCGGTCGCGTAGAGGCAACGTCGCGGAAGGGGGAATCGAAGGTTGTTTGAGCGGTTCACCGAACGGGCTCGTCAGGTCGTCGTCCTCGCCCAGGACGAAGCACGCGCGCTGAAGCACAACTACATCGGCACGGAGCACATCCTGCTCGGCCTGCTCCGTGAGGAGGAAGGTCTCGCCGCGCGCGTCCTCGAGTCGCTCGACATCACTGTGGAGGAAGTCCGGGCGCAGGTCGCGCGGATCGTTGGCCAGGGCGACGAGGTGACGACGGGGCAGATCCCGTTCACTCCGCGCGCGAAGAAGGTCTTGGAGCTCGCGCTGCGCGAGGCGCTCTCCCTCGGTCACAACTACATCGGCACCGAGCACATTTTGCTCGGCCTGGTTCGTGAGAACGAAGGCGTCGCGGCACGGATCCTGCTCGATTTCGACGCAGACGCCGAGAAGATTCGCAACGAGATCATCCGGATGCTCTCCGGTCCGGGCCGCCGCCAGCAGGGCGGAGGCTCTGCCGGCGAGAAGGCGAAGAGCTCCAAGCTCCTCGACCAGTTCGGTCGCAACCTGACCAAGCTCGCCGCCGAAGGCAAGCTCGACCCCGTTGTCGGGCGCCAGACCGAGATCGAGCGCGTGATGCAGATCCTGTCGCGCCGGACCAAGAACAACCCGGTGCTGATCGGCGAGCCCGGTGTTGGCAAGACCGCCGTCGTCGAGGGTCTCGCGGCGCGCATCTCCGGGAACCAGGTGCCCGAGCTCCTGAAGAACAAGCAGATCTACACGCTCGACCTCGCTGCGCTGGTCGCCGGATCGAAGTACCGCGGTGAGTTCGAGGAGCGCTTGAAGAAGGTGATGAAGGAGATCACCCAGCGCGGCGACATCATCCTGTTCATCGACGAGCTTCACAACCTCGTCGGAGCGGGCGCCGCCGAAGGTGCGATCGACGCTGCGTCGATCCTGAAGCCGGCCCTCGCTCGGGGAGAGCTCCAGACGATCGGCGCAACGACGCTCGACGAGTACCGCAAGTACCTCGAGCGCGACGCCGCCCTCGAGCGCCGCTTCCAGCAGATCCGGGTCGACGAGCCGTCCGTGGACGATTCCGTCGAGATCCTGCGCGGTTTGCGCGACCGGTACGAGGCCCACCATCGCTGCACGATCTCCGACGAGGCGCTTCGCGCCGCGGCCGTGCTCGCCGACCGCTACATCCAGGATCGCCATCTGCCCGACAAGGCGATCGACCTCATCGACGAGGCCGCCTCGCGCATGCGAATCAGGACGATGAGCGCGCCGCCGCGGCACCGGGAGCTCGAGGAGGAGATCGACAAGGTCCGCACCGAGAAGGAGCAGTCGATCGAGGCCCAGGAGTTCGAGAAGGCCGCCTCACTTCGCGACAAGGAGCGCAAGCTCACGCAGAAGAAGCGTGAGCTCGAGGAGAGCTGGCGCAACGAGGACACCACGGAGAAGCCGCTGATCGGCGAGGAGGAGATCGCCGACATCGTCTCGATGTGGACTGGCATCCCGGTCTTCAAGCTCACCGAGGCCGAGACGCAGAAGCTGATCCGCATGGAGGAGGCGCTTCACAAGCGCGTCATCGGCCAGGAGGAGGCGATCGTCGCCGTCTCCAAGTCGATCCGTCGCGCACGGGCCGGGATCAAGGATCCCAAGCGCCCGACCGGCTCGTTCATCTTCCTCGGCCCCTCCGGCGTCGGCAAGACGGAGCTGGCCCGCACCCTCGCCGAGTTCCTCTTCGGCGACGAGGACGCGATGATCCAGGTCGACATGTCGGAGTACATGGAGAAGCACTCCGTGTCCCGGCTGGTCGGCTCGCCCCCGGGCTACATCGGGTACGACGAGGGCGGCCAGCTGACCGAGGCGGTCCGCCGAAAGCCCTACTCCGTGGTTCTACTCGACGAGATCGAGAAGGCCCACCCGGACGTCTTCAACATCCTGCTCCAGATCCTGGAGGACGGGAAGCTCACCGACGCCCAGGGCCGCAAGGTCGACTTCCGGAACACGATCGTGATCATGACGTCGAACATCGGCGCCGCCACGATCTCGAAGAACCAGTCGCTCGGCTTCTCGATCGGAGACGAGAGCGGCCTCTCATACGACGAGATGAAGGATCGGGTCCTGGGAGAGCTTAAGAAGGTCTTCCGGCCGGAGCTCCTGAACAGGATCGACGAGGTCATCGTCTTCCACAAGCTGACGCGCGAGGAGATCCTCACGATCGTCGACCTGATGATGCGGCGGCTCGAGCTGCAGATGGGTGAGCACGACGCGGAGATCAAGCTGACCGAGGAGGCGAAGGAGCTGCTCGTCGACAAGGGCTACGACCCGGCCATGGGCGCCCGCCCGCTCCGTCGAGCGATCCAGCGGTACATCGAAGACCCGCTCGCCGACTTCGTCCTCGGCCGCTCGATCGAGCCCGGATCGACCATTCTCGTCAACCGGGACCCCGAGAACGAGGACGAAGTGGACATCGCGATCATCCCCGGCGCTCCACCGGTGGAGCCCGAGAAGGTCACCGTGCCACCCGACGAGCCTCAGGCGTCCGCCGAGGACAGCGGCGATGACGACGGCTCCAACCCGTCGGCTTCCTAGCCTGTAGCGGCTGGTGAGGCTCGCCCGGCTCGTGTCCGGGCGGCCGGCGCTGCCCGCGCTCGTCGGCGCCGTGGCGATCGCATTCTCGGGAATCCTGTACCGGCTCTCCGACGTCTCTCCGTCCACGGGCGCCTTCTTCCGTTGCGCCTACGCAGTCCCGCCGCTCCTCCTGCTCGCCTGGCTGGAAGATCGCCGGGAAGCAACCGGCGGCACCGGCCAAGCCGGCGCCGCCTCGGTCGGCGCCTCCGAGTCGGCGCCTTCGGCAGGCAGGCCCTGGAGGGTGCGGGCCTGGGCCTGGCTCGCCGGGGCGTTCTTCACCGTCGACCTGATCCTCTGGCATCGTTCGATCGAGTACGTCGGCGCCGGACTCGCAACCGTCCTCGGCAATACCCAGGTGCTGCTCGTCGGGCTCGTCGCGTGGATCCTGTATCGCGAGCGAGCCTCCCTTCCCGTGCTGGCCGCCATCCCGGTCGCTATGGGCGGGGTCGTCCTGATCTCCGGCGTCTTCGAGGAGGGCGCGTACGGCGACGATCCTGCGCTCGGCGTCCTCTTCGGGCTGCTGACCGGCGTTGCGTACACCGGGTTCCTGGTCGCGCTGCGCCACGGGGCCAGCCGCGACCGCGTCGCAGGCCCGCTTCTCGATGCGACGCTCGCGTCGGCGCTCCTGACCATCCCCGTCGGCCTGGCCTTGGGCGAGCTCGACTTCGCCCCGCCGCCGTCGGCGGTCGGCTGGCTGCTCGTCCTCGCCCTGTCGTCGCAGGTACTCGGTTGGTTGCTGATCACGGTGTCGCTGCCGCGACTCCCTGCGGTCGTCACCTCTGTCCTCCTGACGCTCCAGCCGGTCATGGCCGTGGCCTTCGCGGCCATCCTGCTCAGCGAGGATCCGTCGCCGCTGCAGCTCGTGGGCGTCGCCGCCATCCTCGGTGGGCTGCTGCTCGCGACCGCGGGCCGGCGCTCCGAACAGGTGCCTGCTTAGATACCGCGCTGTGAGTGAGCTTCCCGAGTATCCGAGGACGACGACGATTCGTCCTGGGGGATCGTGGGTCTCGCTTACCTGGCGTCATCGTCCTTCCGTTCTTCTATTACACGATCATGCACGGCCGCGAGCGCGGCCAGACCCTCGGGAAGCGCTGGCTCGGAATCCGGGTCGTGGCCGACTCGACGGGCCGGTCGATCGGGTATGGGCGTGCGTTCGGGCGCTACGCGATCAGTGTGGTCTTCGGGATCTTCATCATCCCTGCCTTGCTCGACTACCTCTGGCCCCTCTGGGACGAGAAGAACCAGGCGCTGCACGACAAAGTCGTCGGCAGCGTCGTCGTCAAGGCCTAGTCACTCGCGACCGATCGACGCTCGCGGGGTCAGGGCACCCGAGAAGGGCAAGAGCCAGCGCGAGCTCGTCCCGGAGCAGCTCGAGCACATGCTGGACGCCGTCGGCGCCGCGGGCCGCCAGCGCCCAGATCACGGGCCGGCCGATCAGGACGGCCCGCGCTCCGAGAGCGAGTGCGATCGCGACCTCGCTTCCACGCCTGATTCCGCCATCCATCAGCACCTCCGCGCGCCCGTCTACGGCCTCGACGACACCGGGGAGCGCGTCCAGTGACGCAATCGCCCGGTCGAGCTGCCTCCCCCCGTGGTTCGAGACGACCACTGCCGCGCAGCCGTGGTTGCAGGCCAGCGCTGCGTCCTCGGGGGAGAGAATGCCCTTCACGATCACCGGGATGCCGGCTGCCTCGCGGAGCCAGTCCAGGTCGCGCCAGGTCAGCCGCGGGTCGACGAGCTGTGCCGCGGACGCCGGCGTGACCGCGCTGGGGTTCCCCGGCCTCGAGGCGTAGAGCTCCAGCCGGTACTCCGGTTTGAGCGTGAATCCTGCCCGCAGGTCTCGCTCCCGGCGTCCCAACACGGGTAGATCGAGGGTCAGGACGACGGCCTCGAAGCCGGCATCCCGGGCCTGGTCGATGATGCCTTTCGTGACACCCCGGTCCGGATGCCAGTACAGCTGGAACCAGCGGCGGCCCTCCGGAGCTGCCTCGGCTACCTGCGCGGGGCTGGCGGTGGCGAACGTCGACAGGCACATGATCGTCTCCGCCGAGGCCGAGGCTCTCGCCACGGCGAGCTCGCCTTCGGGGTGCGCCATCCGCTGGTAGGCGACCGGCGAGACGAGGATCGGCATCGCGACCTCCTTGCCGAGCACGGTCGTCTCGGTCTGAACGGAGGAGACGTCGACGAGCACGCGGGGCACCAGGCGCCACCGGTCGAAGGCCGCCCGGTTGTCGCGGAGCGTGTGCTCGTCCGCGGCTCCGCCCGCGAAGTAGCCGAGCGTCGCCTCGTCGAGCGTCGCCTCGGCGAGTACCTCGTAGTCCCAGACGTTGAGCGGGCCGTCAGCTTCGTTCAAGCCCGCAGCTTCGCAGATGGCTCGGCACACATTCGTTCCACGGTTGGCGCTGATCCGTGCGCGAATCGGCAGGCTCGCGTCCGCCGCCGGACCTACACTCGATCGTCCATGGCAGCTCCGGCGATCAGGTACCTCTGCAACGAGTGCGGTCAGTCCACCGGCCGCTGGCTCGGTCGCTGTCCCGGGTGCGGCAGCTTCGGAACCCTGATCGAGGAAGCCCCTGCGGCGGCGGCCGCTTCAAAGGTCGCCATGAGACCCGTCTTGCGGCTCGTGGACGTGCAGGCCGAGGAGACGGACAGGATCCCGACCGGCGTTGCCGAACTCGACCGCGTGCTTGGCGGCGGGCTCGTCCCGGCGTCCCTCGTGCTCGTGGGAGGAGAGCCGGGGGTCGGCAAGTCGACGCTGCTGCTGATGGCCCTCGCTGCCATGTCCCGAGACCGCCGCGTGCTGCTCGTGACCGGCGAGGAATCCGCAGCGCAGGTGAAGCTCAGGGCTGCGCGGCTCGGCGGTGCCGAGCGGGTCGAGATTCTCGCCGAGACCGATCTCGACGCGATCTGCGCGACGCTCCAAACCGAGCGGCCGGCGGTCTGCGTGATCGACTCGGTGCAGACGCTCTACTCGGCCGACGTCGGATCGGCGCCTGGATCCGTCTCCCAGGTGCGAGAGGCGGCGGCGCGCCTCCTGCGGGTCGGCAAGGAGTCGGGCGTCGCGCTCTTCCTCGTCGGCCATGTGACGAAGGACGGCGCAGTGGCAGGACCGCGCGTGCTCGAGCACCTCGTCGACTGCGTCCTCCAGTTCGAGGGCGACCGGTACCACGCCCACCGAATCCTTCGCGCTGCCAAGAACCGGTTCGGCTCCACGAACGAATTGGGTGTCTTCGAGATGACGGCCGGGGGTCTCGTCGGAGTTCCGGATCCTTCCGTGATCTTCGGCGGGGCAAGAGAGGAGGAGATCGGCTCTGCCGTCGCGTGCGCGCTCGAGGGCACCCGACCGCTGCTCCTGGAGATTCAGGCGCTCGTGGCACCCACCGACCTGGCGATGCCACGGCGGGTTGCCACCGGTGTCGATCCGAAGCGGCTGGCGATGATCGTCGCAGTCCTCTCGCGGCACGCGGGAATCGGGCTCGGGCAGGCGGACGTCTTCGTCAACGTCGCGGGCGGCGTCCGGATCGATGAGCCGGGGGCCGATCTCGGCGTGGCCCTGGCGATCGCATCTGCGGCCCGCAGCGCCGTCGTTCCGGCCGGATTCGCCGCCTTCGGAGAGATCGGGCTGACCGGAAGACTCCGCCCGGCGGCCCAGGCGGATCGTCGGCTCGAGGAGTGTGTGAAGCTCCGTCTGACGACCGTAATCGCCCCGGCCGCGACCAAACGGCGCCGCGGAATCGAGGTTCGTGCACTCGACTCGCTGCGCCAGGCCATCGACGCCGGTCTCGCGAACACTCGAGCGCCGGAACCTGCCTCCTAGCAGGACTTTTTCGGTTCGACGCAAAAATCCCTGGAAAAGATGGCTTTTTCGACCGTGTTCGGCTATGATGTATGTCTCTGCCGGCGGATTCGTCACCCGTCGGCCGTTTGTCGTAATCGTCTCGAAACGGGGAGGTCGGGCTTGTACAAAGTCGGCGATAAGGTGGTGTATCCGCACCACGGGGCTGGCACGGTCGTCAAGAAGGAGTCGCGCGAGGTGTTGGGAGAGAAGCGCGAGTACCTCACGATCCAGATCCTTCACAACGACATGACCGTCAATGTGCCTGCCGACAACGCCGATACGGTCGGCTTGCGGAAGGTCATCAACATGGACACCGTCAAGGAAGTCGTCAAGGCGTTGACGGGGAACGGCACGACCATGCCGAAGAACTGGAATCGCCGGTTCAAGCACAACCGCGACAAGATGAAGACGGGCGACATCTTCGAGCTCGCCGAAGTCGTGCGGAACCTTGCTCTGCGCGATCACGACAAGGGTCTTTCGACCGGCGAGAAGCAGATGTTCGTGAAGGCGAAGAAGATCCTGATCAGTGAGCTGATGTACGCCAAGAGCATGGACGAGGAAGAGACGTCCGAGTGGCTCGACGACGTCCTCGTCACCGGCGACGGCGCGAAGAAGAAGACACGCGCCAAGGCCGGCGCCACCGCCTAGCGCAGCTCGCTTGTCGGTCTGGGCCGTGATCGTCGCGGCGGGCCGCGGGGAAAGACTGGGTCTCGGCCGGCCGAAGGCTTTCGCAAACCTGCGCGGCCGCCCGCTGCTCGCCGAGAGCCTCGAGCGGCTCGAGGCATCGGGCTGGGTCGACGCGATCGTCGTCGCCGCCCCGCCGGGATGGGAGGAGCCGGTGATCCTGCTCGCCGAGGAGCTCGGTTGCGGAAAAGTCGTTGCGGCCGTGCCGGGTGCGGAGACCCGGGCGGGATCGGTACGCGCCGGCCTCGCGGAGGTTTCCGAGGACGCCGCGGTGGTGCTCGTCCACGACGCGGCGCGGCCCGTGCTGCCGGAGGAGGTGATCGAGCGCGTGCTCAGCGCGCTGAACGAGGGCTGGGACGGAGCCATCCCGGTCGTGCCTCTCACAGACACGGTCAAGCGTGTGGAGGGGGAGCAGGTGGTCGAAACGCTGTCCAGGGACGCGTTGGCGTGCGCCCAGACGCCTCAGGCCTTTGTCGCGTCCGTCCTCCGCGCCGCTGTCGAGGCCGCAGGCGAGGCCACGGATTGCTCGGCTGTCGTCGAAGCGGCCGGTGGCCGGGTCAAGGCCGTGCCGGGTGACGCGCGTCTCGTCAAGGTCACGGACGCCGCGGATCTCGCAAAGGTCTCGGCGCTCCTCGAGTGATCGTCGACTACCACATGCACCTTCGCGCGCCCGACGAGTCTCTCGACCACACGGTCGAGGGTGTCGAGCGCTTCGTCGAGCTCGCAGCCGAGCGCGGGATTCAGGAGGTCGGCTTCACCGAGCACGTCTACTACTTCGTGGAGACACGCTCGCTCTGGACGGTTCCATATCACCTGGAGCGATGTGTCAGGTCGATCGTGCCGTATGTCGATGCCGTGGTCGAGGGAAAGCGTCGTGGTCTGCCCGTCAAGCTCGGGCTCGAGGTGGACTACGTTCCCGGCCGCGAGGACGAGACCGCGGAGCTCCTGGCTCCCTACCCCTGGGACTATCTGATCGGCTCGGCGCACTTCGTCGGTCAGGCCGGGATCGACGCTGAGCCCAGCCTCGTCGCGGAGGTCGGCGTGGAGGCGGCGTGGCACACGTACTACGCCGTCCTCGGCCAAGCGGCTGCCAGCGGCCTCTTCGAGACGCTCGCTCACCCTGACCTGGTGAAGATGTACGGCCCGGAGATCGAGTGGGACTGGGGGGCGGTCGCGAATTCGCTGCGGGACGTCTGTCTGGAAGTCTCGAGCGCCGGGCTCCACAAGCCGCACGGCAAGCTCTACCCGAGCTCGGATCTGCTCCGAGAGGCGCGCCACCGCAGAGTCGGGATCACGCTCGCCTCCGACGCGCACATCCCGCAGAACGTCGGCCGCGACCTCGATCAGGCGATCGAGCATGCCCGCGCCGCCGGCTACGACACCGTCACCGTTTTCGACCAGCGCCAGGTCGCCCAGGTGCCGCTCGGATGAGGATCGGCATCGGGGTCGACGCGCACGCGTTCGAGGACGGGACGCCGCTCGTGCTCGGCGGGCTCGAGTTCCCCGGTGAGCGCGGCCTCGCCGGCCACTCGGACGGCGATGTCGTCACGCACGCCTTGATCGATGCGCTGCTCGGCGCCGCAAACCTGGGCGACATCGGCACGCTCTTCCCTTCAGACGACGAGGCGTTCCGGGACATCTCGTCGCTCCTCTTGCTGAGCCGGGCCTACGCACAGGTTCGGGAAGCTGGCTACGAGCTCGTAAACGCCGATTGCGTCCTGATCGGCGAGCGCCCGAAGATCGGCGAGCGTCGAGGCGAGATGGCCGAGCGTCTCGCCGAGACGCTCGGGATCGACCCGAAACTGATCGCCGTCCGCGCGACGACGACCGACCGCCTCGGCTTCACGGGCCGCGGTGAGGGGCTTGCGGCCCAGGCCGCAGCGCTGCTCGACCGGTGAAGCTCGTCCAGTACGCCGAGCGCCGGGATCTCCTCGACCGGCGCGAGCGGCTGAGCGGCGCGTTCCCGACCTTCATGCACCACAACGAACCGGGAGGCCGCTACTGGCTCCGGCTCTACGAGGAGCACCCGGATTTTCAGCTCGGCCTCCTCGACGGAGACGACGTGATCGCAGAGCTCCACTCCGTGCCGACGCCATGGGACGGCAGTGCCAACGACCTTCCGTCGGGTTGGGATGAGGCGTTCAACCGAGCATTCGAGAGCGACCGTGAGCCCACCGTCCTCTGCGCGCTGGCGATCTCGGTGCTGCCGGAGCGCCGCGGGGAGGGTCTCGCGACCCGGATGATCGAGGCGATGCGAGAAGCTTGTGGTGCCGGCGGGCTCCGAGAGCTGATCGCGCCCGTGCGTCCGACGCTGAAGGAGCGATACCCACTGATCCCGATCGAGCGCTACGTCGACTGGCGTCGCGCGGACGGGACGCACTTCGACCCGTGGATCCGCATCCATGAGCAGGTCGGCGGGGAGATTCTCGCGGTCGCGCCCGAGTCGGTGGTGATCGAGGCGCCCGCATCCGAGTGGGAGGAGTGGACAGGTCTGGCGTTTCCTGAAGACGGGACGTTCGTCGTCGAGGGGATGCTGGCGCCGCTCGAGGTGCGTGACGGCCGCGGGTGTCACGCCGAACCCAACGTCTGGATCCGTCACCCGGTCCCCTAGACGGGGAGGCGCACCCGCCGATCTTCGACCTGGAGGAGCCCATCGGCGAGCAGCGAGTTGACCGCGGCCCCGTCGAGCTCCTGGACGTCACGAGCCCGCTCGGCCACCAGCCGGAGCGTCTCGGCACGGCGCTGACGAAACGAGCCTTCGAATCGCGACTGTTTTCGCAGCGGCTCGTACCTGCGGCCGCGCGAAGGACAGCCCCCGGCCAGGGGGCAGCTGCCGCAGCGCGGCACGCGAGCAAGGCAGACCTCGCGCCCGAGATCCATCAGCGCCTCTGCCGCTGCCGGCCCGAACTCGACACCTGTCCGCCCGGTCACGCGAACGACGTTCGTGTCGAGCGGCAGCACGTGGGCGCCGAAGGCAAAGCGTCCGATCGCAGCCGCGGTGTATGCGCCCACCCCGGGGAGATCGGTCAGGTCCTCGGGCCACCCGTGCGCCGCGACCTGCTGGGCTGCCCGATGGAGGCTCACCGCGCGCCGGTTGTAGCCCAGCCCCTGCCAGGCGCGGATCACGTCGTCCAGCCCGGCTGCAGCCAGCCCCTCGGCGGTGGGCCAGCGGTCGATCCACGCTTCGAACCGCGGAACCACACGTGAGGTTTGCGTCTGTTGGAGCATCACCTCGGAGACGAGGACTGCGTACGGGTCGCGCCGCCGCCGCCAGGGAAAGTCCGCGGCGTGCTCGGCGTGCCACGCGACGAGTCTGGACTCCACGCTCGGAGACCAGTCAGGAAGCCTGAGCGTCGATCAGCCCGAGGAACCGTGCGACGGCGGCCGTTCGGGTGCTCACTCCGAGCTTCGCGTAGACGTTCTCGAGATGCTTGCGCACCGTGCTCGGAGCGAGCCAGAGCAGTTCGGCGATCTCGGCGTTCGTCTTTCCGCGCGCGAGCCAGGAGAGGACCTCTTGTTCCCGCCGGGTCAGCAGCACCTCGGGTTGCTCCTCGCTGAAGAGGAGTGTGCTCTCCGATCGCTCCACCCTGAGCTGCCGGTCACGATGGGCATGGAGCAAGGGCTGGCTTGCCCCCGACTCGAGCCAGCCGAGGATTGCAGCCGGAAGGCGACCGCCGCTCGTCGCAGGAAAGCACTCGGCAAGCATGCGCCGGGCGGGCGCGGAGGCGAACTCGATGCCGAGCTCCGGGCTGAGCAGGACGACGCCGTGCGGGGCGCCCTCGTCGATGCGTTCGAGCTCTTCGAGCGCCCCGTTTAGGAGGCGTCGCGTGTGGGCCGCCTCCCACATTCGCTCGAGGTGGGGGGTGAGCAGATCGAGCACGAGCCGGTCGCGGTCGGTGAAGTCGCGCCCGGGTTTTCGGTTGAAGGCGAAAGTCCTGGCATGCCAGGGAGGGGAGAGCAGGCGCGTCTTGAGCTCGTGCTCGATTCCCCACGGCCGGAGCGCCTCGTCGTAGAAGCGCGACGCGCGCAGCTCGCGCACGCCGACGACGTCCGACAGCCTCAGCGCGCCGAACCGCACTTCCTCTCGCCACCGGCGACACACCGGATGCTCGCACATGAGCTCCCAGACGTCGTCGTCCAGCTCGTCGTCTTCGACTTCGTCCTCGTCGCCCGGACGGGGCAGGTACAGGAGCGAGCGGCGCCGGACCTGGTCCATCTCGGTGTACGTGACCCAGTCCGCCTCGATCAGGTGCCCGAGCTCGGCGAGCAGGTCGGTCGTGAAGGGATGCTCTGTCCCTGGATCGTCCGCATCGCCGACGAAACGGAGCAGTTGCTCATAGTCGGCTCTCGAGAGCACAGGCACAGCCCACAAAAGATACGACGAATGTCGAATGGACTCCAACCGAGGCGTCACCGAGCATGGAGCCACTACGACAAAAGAGGAGGCACCATGCGTGTGAGTACGAAGCTTGCGCTGCTGGGCGCGCTCGTGGGAGCGGCCTCGCTCGCAGCCGCAGCGCAGGGTGGACATTTCTCGGCCTGGGCGCCTGCGCAGAAGATCGACGAGATCGCGGGCAACAGCTCCGAGCTGAACACCCCGTTCCTCGACGGCTGCCCGATCCAGTCGCCGGACGGACGTAGTCTCTACATGGCCTCGGACCGACCCGGCGGACGGGGCGGGCTGGACATCTGGGTTGCGCACAGGCAGAGCAAGAACGCGCCGTTCGGCGCTCCGGTGAACCTGCCGGCGCCGATCAACGGTCCTTCGGCCGATTTCTGCCCGACGCCCGTCCGCGGAGGGCTGTTCTTCGTCAGCCGGAGGGCCACGAGCGAGAGCTGCGGCCTGGGCGACATGTACTTCGCCTCTTATCACCGGACGAGGGGCTGGGGCGAGCCCGTCCACCTCGGCTGCGAGCCGAACGGGCCGAACAGCAACCTGGACGAGCAGGGCCCGTCGCTCGTCCGCGCGCGCGGGAGAATTCTCCTGTACTTCTCGCGGAGCGTGCCCGTCCCACCCGGCACGACCGCGGTGCCGGGCGACATCTACGTCAGCCGGCTCGGATGGGATGGCTTCGGTTCCGCGACGCCGGTGGCCGAGCTGAACGACCCCGTGGCCAGCGATATCCAGCCGAACGTGCGCAGGGACGGCCTCGAGATCGTCTTCAGCTCGAACCGTGCCGGCGGGATCGGTGGACAGGACATCTGGGTCTCGACTCGGTCGAGCATCTATCGGCCGTGGTCGGCTCCGGTGAACCTCGGCCCGAACATCAACACCGGCGCCGGCGAGACGCGGCCGTCCTTCTCGAGGGACGCCAGCACACTCCTTTTCGGCCGAGCCCCGGGGCCGGAGGGGTCGTCCGACATCTACGTCACCACTCGAGATCACGTCCGGGGCGGGGACGATGACGACGACGATGACGATTGACGATCGATTCAACTCGCGCGCCCGGTTCCCTCTCCCTTCCGGTGAGGGTGAGGGTGCGTTGGAGTAGTGCAGACCCAGCCACTTCACAGCACCCTCACCCCGGCCCTCTCCCAGAGGGAGAGGGAGC
>JACDAN010000141.1 GCA_013695385.1 Actinomycetota bacterium
CGCAGCAGTACTCGTTCTCCCCGCAAGCCCACGGCGCTAGTCGCCCAAACCGTCGAGGTAGTCGGCCAGCCGGTCGTAGCTCTTGCCGGCGCCCTCCGTCATTCCGGTCTCCAGTACCTGGTCGCGGATCTCCTTGGACGGGTAGAGCATCGTCGTCGTCATCCGCGTCTTGCCGGCCTCCTCGACGAGCTCGAGCGTGATGATCGCCTCGGGGCCCTCGCCGCCGAACTGCTCCGTGTGCACGATCCGCTCCGGCGGATCGATCTCGCGGAACTCTCCGCTCAGCTCGAACGGGTTGGCGCCGGTTCCGGCCTCCGCCCAGCCGTAGCGGTACGCGCCACCAGGTTGCAGGTCGATCTCGCAGATCGGCATCTCCCAGCCGTCCGGGCCGAGCATCCACTGCCGCAGGTGCTCGGGCTTCGTGACGGCGTCCCAGACCAGCTCGCGTGGCGCGTCGAACATCCGCGTCGCCACGACCTCGCGATCGGTGGGCGTGGTGAAGGTCGTGCTGCTACTCGCCGTTGGCATCGTGCTCCTCCTTCTGTAGGTCTTGCAGGTACGCGTCGAGCCGGTCGTAGCTCTCGTCCCAGAAACGGCGGAAGCCGTAGGCCCACTCGGTGACGTCGCGGAGCGGCTCGGCGTCCAACTGACACGGACGCCACTGCGCATCGCGACTGCGGGTGATCAATCCCGCCCGTTCGAGCACGCGGAGGTGCTTCGAGATCGCCGGTCCGCTCATCGAGAACGGCGCCGAGAGCTCCTTCACCGTCGCTGCCCCCTCGGCCAGCCGGGCGAGGATCGCGCGCCGGGTGGGATGGGCGAGAGCGGAGAACGTGAGGCTGAGGCTGTCGGCTGACATGCAGTATAGAACCTTTAAGTTATATAACTAACCGGTTAGATACACTACCCACATCGACGTGTCAAGCGCTTAGCTCCGACCGGTGTACCCTGGAACCGCCAGCGTCGAGGAGGCAGGGATGACCGAGGTTCTCGAACGGAAGGAAGCGCGCAGCACCGAGCTGGGCCGGATCAGCCACTGGATCGGCGGGCAGCGCGTCGCGGGCGATTCGGGCCGCAGAGGGCCTGTCTACAACCCGGCGCTCGGCGTCCAGACGAAAGAGGTCGACTTCGCCTCGGTCGAGGAGATCGACCGGGCCGTCCAGGCTGCAAACGAGGCGTTCCAGACCTGGCGCGAGGTCTCGCTCTCGCGCCGCCAGGAGCTCTTCTTCAGCATCCGCCAGCTCTTCCACGACAGGCGCGAGGAGATCGCCGCGTTCCTCACGGAGGAGCACGGCAAGGTCACCTCCGACGCGCTCGGCGAGGTACAGCGCGGCCTCGAGGTGATCGAGTACGCCTGCGGGATCCCGACACTGCTCAAGGGCGACTTCTCCGAGCAGGCCTCGACGGGGATCGACGTCTACTCGATCCGGCAGCCGCTGGGCGTCGTCGCCGGGATCACGCCCTTCAACTTTCCGGCGATGGTGCCCATGTGGATGTGGGCGCCGGCGATCGCCTGCGGAAACACCTTCGTGCTCAAGCCGTCCGAGAAAGACCCGTCGGCGTCCGTCTTCACCGCCGAGCTCCTGAAGGAAGCCGGACTTCCGGACGGCGTCTTCAACGTCGTCAACGGCGACAAGGTCGCGGTCGACGCGATCCTCGAGCACCCGGACATCTCGGCGGTGTCCTTCGTGGGCTCGACGCCGATCGCCCAATACATCTACTCGACGGGCACCTCGAAGGGGAAGCGCGTCCAGGCGCTGGGCGGCGCCAAGAACCACATGCTGGTGCTGCCTGACGCCGATCTCGACATGGCCGCGGATGCCGCGGTCTCTGCCGCCTATGGCTCGGCCGGAGAGCGCTGCATGGCGATCTCGGCCGTGGTCACCGTCGGCGACATCGCCGACGACTTCATCAAAGCGGTTCAGGAGCGGCTGCCGAAGGTGAAGGTCGGCCCGGGAACCGACCCCGAGAACGAGATGGGGCCGCTGATCACGCGCGAGCACCGCGACAAGGTCGCGTCCTATCTCGACAGCGGCGCGGAGCAGGGCGCCGAGGTCGTGGCGGATGGACGGGAGACGGCGCCGGAGGGCGACGGGTTCTTCCTCGGCGTGTCGCTGCTGGACAAGGTCACGCCCGAGATGGACGCCTACAAGGACGAGATCTTCGGGCCGGTCATGTCGGTGGTCAGGGTCGACACGTACGACGATGCGGTGAAGCTCGTGAACGAGAACCGGTACGGGAACGGCGTCGCGATCTTCACGCGCGACGGCGGCGCCGCCCGGCAGTTCCAGTTCGAGGTCGAGGTCGGGATGGTCGGCGTCAACGTGCCCGTCCCGGTGCCGGTCGCCTACTACTCGTTCGGCGGCTGGAAGGCGAGCCTCTTCGGCGACTCTCACATCTACGGGCCTGAGGGGATCAACTTCTACACCCGCGGCAAGGTCGTGACCTCGCGCTGGCCGGACCCGTCGACCAGCAAGGTCGACCTCGGTTTCCCACAGACGCGGTAGAAGATCGTCACCGGCTCGCCGTAGGCTTGACAGGTGACCGTCTGCGCATCCTGTGGACAGGAGAACCTCGAGATTGCGCGGTTCTGTCTCGCCTGCGGTCTTCCGCTGGAGGATGCCGACGCGCCTCCGCGCGAGGAGCGCAGGCTCGTCAGCGTCATCTTCGTCGACATGGTTGGGTTCACCTCGCGCGCGGAGCGGCTGGATCCGGAAGAGGTGCAGGATCTGCTCCGGCCGTATCACGACGCTGTCCGGAGGGAGATGGAGTCCTTCGGCGGGGTCGTAGAGAAGTTCATCGGCGATGCCGTCGTCGGCGTCTTCGGAGCGCCGACGGCGTACGGCGATGACGCCGAGCGGGCCGTTCGGGCCGCGCTGACCGTCCGCGACACCGTCGCGGCGATGGACGAGGCGGACCCGCGCCTCGATCTGAAGGTCAGGATCGCCGTCAACACCGGCGAGGCGCTCGTGATCCTGAACGCACGACCCGCGCTCGGGGAGTCGATGATCACCGGCGACGTCGTCAATACCGCCGCGCGCCTCCAGACGGCGGCGCCGGTCGGAGGCGTCCTCGCGGGGGACGAGACCTACCGCGCGACAAGGGACGCGATTCTCTACTCGCCCGCCCCGGCCGTGGAGGCCAAAGGGAAGGAACAACCTGTTCCGGCCTGGGTGGCGCTCGGTGAGGCACGGAAGCCCGGCGAGCGGACGGTTGCCGGTCCCCTCATCGGCCGGCGGCACGAGCTGGAGGTCCTTCGCGGGACCTGGGAGCGGGTGGCGGCCGAGAACGCGCCGCACCTCGTCACCATCATCGGCCCCGCCGGCGTCGGGAAGACGCGGGTCGGCCTCGAGTTCGCCGCGATGGTGAAAGAGCGCGGTGGCCGAACGGTTCACGGCCGCTCGCTGCCCTACCGCGAGAGCACCGCGTACGCAGCCCTGACGTTCCAGCTCAAGCAGCTCTGCGGTCTCTTCGAGACCGACAGCGTCGAGACTGCGCTGAAGAAGCTCGAAGATTCGGTCTCGACGCTCCTGCCCTCGGCGGAGGCCCGCGAGGTAACCAGTCACCTCGGCATCCTCCTCGGGCTCGATCCCTCCGGGACGGTCGGGGATCGCGAGAGCCTTTTCTTTTCGATCCGGAGCTTCATCGAGGCGGTCGCGCGAGATCAGCCGACGATGCTCGTGTTCGAGGATCTCCACTGGGGCGACGAGGCGATGCTCGACCTCGTAGAGCTGCTGGCAGCGCGACTCCGCGACCTGCCTATTCTCGTTCTCGCACTCGCCCGGCCCGAGCTCCTCGACGTGCGTCCGGGCTGGGGCGGGGGGCTGCTCGCCCACACCGCGCTCCCGCTTCGCCCACTCGATGCGGCCGACGCGACGAGTCTTGCCGCCTACCGGCTTGCCGCCTACCGGCTTGCCGACTCCGGCGGTTCGGACGGCGTCGACCGGGCCGCCGACCTCGCGGCAGTGGCCGACGGGAACCCACTCTTCATCGAGCAGCTCGCGGCCGCGCTCGCTGAATCGGGCGACCCCGCTGCGTCGATGCCGACGACGATCCGGGAGCTCATCGCGGCTCGCCTAGACGCACTTCCGGCTACGGAGCGGGCGGTGCTCCTCGACGCGGCCGTCGCCGGCCGTGTCTTCTGGCGCGGCGCGATCGACCGGATGGCTGCCGAGCCGGACGCGCTCTCAACGGCGCTCGGACAGCTCGAGCGCCGAGAGCTGATCACGCGACAGACTGTCTCGGCCTTCGAGGGCCAGCAGCAGTACTCGTTCAACCACGTTCTCGTCCGGGACGTCGCGTACGAGCTCCTCCCGCGGGCCCGAAGGCAGGAACGACACCATGAGGCGGCGCTATTCCTCGAGGAGGTCAGCGGCGAGTTCGGCGAGGCCGGTGCCGCACTCGCGCGCCACTGGCGCGACGCCGGCAATCCGTCCCGGGCCGTCGAGTACTTCGTCAGCGCGGCGGAGATGGCGGAGCGCGGATGGGCGAAGGAGCGGGCCGCGTCGCTCTACCGAGAGGCGCTGCAGCTAATTTCGGAGGACGATGGCGACCGCCGGCGGGAGGTCACGCGCCGGCTGGCGCTCGCCGAGGTCGCGAGCACGCACGTGCTCGACGCCCGGATCCTTGGACGCCGGGACTAGCGCGGCGGGAAGTCCGCCGGAGAGACGTCGCCGGCGACCTCGTGCAGCCCTTCGATCGTGTGCTGACCCAGACGCTTCGAATGCTCGAGGACCACGTCCTCGTCGGGGGCGGCGTAGACGCAGTAGGTGACCACGTTGCCATCACCGTCGACGACGACGTGGCTGTGCTCCCACGTGATCTCGGGGAAGTCCTCGTCCACGAGCTCACGCGACCGGCGACCCACCGTCGGCATCTCCGACTCCTGCACTGAAAAGCGCCTGATGATCAAGAATCGAGGCATAGGCGGATCGTAACGGTCAGCGCAGCCGGAAGTCGAGCACCGGTCCCAGCTGTGTCGACTGCTTGAAGAAGCGCACCCGATAGACGCCAGGCCCACCGTTCGGGAAGTGCCTGTGCCAGCGGACGCTCAGCTGCCACATCGACCCTCGTTTGCGGAGGAGGAAGATGCGGCAGGCTCGCTTCGCCTTCGGGTCGGTGACGCAGATCCGCACTGACCCGCTGAACGAAAAGGTGGTCAGGCGAATGAGCACCGCGCCTTCGACACGGGCCGTCGACGTGCAGTAGTCCCCCGTCGGGCTGCAGTAGTTCGACTTCGCCGCTGCGGACGGTGCGAGCACCGAACTCGCCACCACTGCGGTGAGGAGGACAAAGCGGCGCACTACGCGACCGCCGCCTTGGCCCTGAGCTCCTGGCCGAACTTCGCCCGCGCCACGAACTGGCCCACACCCGGGGAAGCCACCAGTTCGTCGTTCTCCACCAGCACGTTCCCGCGCAGCAGCACCACCTCCGGCGAGCCTGTCACCTCCGTGCCCTCGTAGAGGTTGTAGTCGATCTTGGAATGGTGCGTCGCCGCCGAGATCGTGTGCTTCCTCTCCGGGTCGAAGACGACGATGTCGGCGTCAGAGCCGACGGCGATCGTCCCCTTGCGCGGGTAGAGGCCGAAGAGCTTCGCCGGGTTCGTGGAGAGCAGCTCGACCATCCGGTTCAGCGAGATCCGGCCGGCGCGAACACCGAACTCGTGGATCATGTGGAGCCGATTCTCGAGGCCCGGCCCGCCGTTCGGAATCTTGGAGAAGTCGTCTTTCCCCAGGCTTTTCTGGCCGTCCCAGAGGAACGCGCAGTGGTCTGTCGAGATCGCGGACAGGACGTCCGTCCGCACCGCGTTCCAGAGCACGTCCTGATTCGCCTTGTCCCGAGGCGGAGGCGTGTAGACGTACTTCGCGCCCTCGAAGTTCGGCCGTTCCAGGAACGTGTAGTCGACGAAGAAGTACTGCGTGCACGTCTCGCCGTGAACGTTCCAACCCTTCTCGCGGGCGATGGCGATCGGCTCGACCGCCTCCGCGCACGAGACATGCACCACGTACAGCGGCGCGCCGGCGACCCGGGCCAGCTGGATCGCGCGGTTCGTCGCCTCACCCTCCGTCTCGGGCGGCCGCGTCAGGGCGTGGTAGTGCGGCTCCGTGTGGCCGGCCGCCAGCGCCTCTTTGACGAGCACGTCGATCGCATCGCCGTTCTCGGCATGCACCATCACGAGCGCACCTGATTCGGCAGCGACCTGCATGGAGCGGAAGAGCGTCTCGTCGTCCACCATCAGCGCGCCCTTGTAGGCCATGAAGAGCTTGTACGAGGTCACGCCTTGATCCGGGAGTGACGCCAGCTCCTCGAGCGTGCCGCCCTCGTGGAGGTCCGTGATCGCCATGTGGTAGCCCATGTCGATCACCTGCTTGCCTTCGGCCTTCGACTTCCACTGATCGAGCGCCGACGCGAACGTCTCGCCCTGGGGCTGAATCACGAAGTCGACGTGGCAGGTCGTGCCGCCGAACGCCGCCGCCGTCTGGCCCGATTCCACGTCGTCGACGGTCACCGTTCCGCCGAACGGCATGTCCAAGTGCGTGTGCGGGTCGATGCCGCCCGGCAGCAGGTACTTGCCCGACGCGTCGATGACGCGAGCGTCCACGTCGAGCGACCCGCCGATGAGGGAGATCCGCCCGTTCTCGACGAACACGTCGGCGACGTAGTCGTCGGCCGCTGTGATCACTCGTCCTCCCTTGATCAGAACGGTACTCATTGCGGATCTCCCTCCTTCGGCGTAAGCGTTACCAGGGCGCGTAGCGCTTACTTGCCGCCTTCGGTCAGCTCGACGGTCTCCTTCTGCCAGTCGTCTCCCTTGACGTCGACGCCGTCGTCCTCGAGCTCCTTCATCGCCGCTTCGGCGATGTCCGTGCGATACGCGTCCTCGCTGGCCTCGG
>JACDAN010000166.1 GCA_013695385.1 Actinomycetota bacterium
AGATCGCCCGGATGCAGGCAGAGCGCGACGAGGCGCAGCGCCGGCTCGAAGCAACCGGCGCGGAGCCGGCCGACGGAGACGATCGCGACGCCCTCGGCCAGCGGATCGAGCGGCTCCGTGACCGGCGCGAGGAGCTCGGCCGGGTCAACCCGCTCGCCGCCGAGGAGTACGAGCGCGAGAAGGAATCTCTCGGCGAGCTGACCATGCAGCGTGAGGACCTCGAAAGGAGCCTCGACGAGCTCGCAAAGCTTCGCGACGACCTCGACCGGACCGTCGAGCAGCGCTTCGCCGAGACGTTCGGCTCCGTCCAGGAGCACTTCGAGGAGGTGGCTTCGACGCTGTTTCCGGGCGGCCACGGACGCCTGAGCCTGACCGGGGAGCCCGAAGGCGAAGACGAGGACGCGGCTCCCGGCATCGAGGTCGAGCTCCGCCCCGCCGGCAAGCGCGTGACCCGCCTGTCGCTTCTCTCCGGTGGCGAGAAGGCGCTCGGGGCGATCTCGTTCCTCTTCGCGCTCTTTCTGGCCCGCCCGTGCCCGTTCTACCTCCTGGACGAGGTCGAGGCCGCCCTGGACGACGCGAACATCGGCCGATTCGTCGAGCTCCTGCGCCGCTTCGCAGACCGCGCGCAGTTCATCGTCATCACGCACCAGAAGAAGACGATGGAGGCCGCCGACATCCTCTACGGCGTCACGATGGGCACAGACGGCGTCTCGGAGGTCGTGTCGCGCCGCTTGCCGCCGCGCGAAGCAGCCGCCGAAGCAGCGGCGTAGCGTCGCTGTCACTACGAGTCACGTCCGGGTGCCTGGCACCGGGACGTGCGTCTAGGGGACCTAACGACGGGCCGCTAGCCTCCCGCGATGGCCAGAAGCTGGGGCGAGTTCTTCGGGGACACGGACACGGCTGACGAGAGTGCGGCCGACCAGGAAGGATTCTTCTCCCGGCTACGCGACTCCCTCGGCAAGAGCCGCCGCGCGCTCACCGATCAGCTCGCCGCCGCGGCGTTCGATGCGGGTGACGAGGAAGCGTGGGAGCGTCTCGAGGAAGCGCTGATCGCGGCCGACGTCGGTGTCCCCACGACGGCCGAGCTCGTTCGGCGGCTGGAGGCGCGCGGCGAGGTCGGCGAGCTCGGCGCGGCGCTCAGCCAGGAGGCGGCGCAGCTTTTCGGAGAGCCGTCCAGCCTCCGGCTCGATGCCCGCCCGGCGGTCATCCTCGTCGTCGGCGTCAATGGGACCGGCAAGACGACGACGATCGGGAAGCTCGCGCAGAAGCTTCGCGAGCACGGACGCTCGGTGATCCTCGGCGCCGCCGACACCTTTCGGGCCGCCGCAGAGGAGCAGCTGGAGATCTGGGCCAAGCGGGCCGGCGCCGACTTCGTCGGGTCGGAGCGTGGGGGTGACCCCGCGGCGGTCGCCTACGACGCGATCGAAGCGGCGATCGCGCGAGACCGTGACGTCGCGATCGTCGACACCGCCGGCCGGCTCCACACGCAGACGAATCTGATGGAGGAGCTGGCGAAGGTGCGCCGCGTGATCGAGCGGCGACTCGAGGGCGCTCCCCACGAGACGCTGCTCGTCGTGGATGCCACCACCGGCCAGAACGGGCTCCAGCAGGCGCGCCTCTTCGGCGAGTCCGTGGAGGTGACCGGCGTTGCCCTGACGAAGCTGGACGGCTCCGCCAAGGGAGGCGTCGCGCTCGCGATCGCCCACGAGCTCGGCCTGCCGGTCAAGCTCGTGGGCGTCGGAGAGGGGATCGACGACCTGCGGCCGTTCGACGCCCGCGATTTCGCGACGGCGCTGCTGACCTGACTAGCGCTCGACCGCGAAGGCGATATTGACCGTCGTGCGGTACTCGCTGATGCGGTCGTTCTCGACGAGCGCGCTCATCGAGACGACATCGGCGCCCGAGATTCCTCTCAGCGTCTTCGCCGCCTCCTGAACGGCCGCGTCGGCCGCCTTGGCGAAGCTCTCGGGCGACGAGCCGATGATGGTGATGACCTTCGCGATGTTTGCCATCTGTCTCCTCTCGCTTCTACTTCGGTTGGAGCACGATCCGGTAGTCGTGGACCGGGTTTCCGCGCTTCTTGACTTCGATGCCGACGGTCCATTCCGAATCGTGCGGCGCGTCGCTCAGAACTTTCTTGATCGCGTCTTTGAAATCGTCGTACCCCTTGCTGCTCCCATCGCGCCATTCCCCTGTCTTGTTACCGGCCGCCATAGCTACCTCCTTCGGTGCCCGTTGTCTGATCGGCTGATCTTACGACGAGGCGGCCTGCTGAGCCAAGAGACCCGTGACCGCCGCCACGTTTCCCTTCTGTTCGTGTGCGGCCCTCGCTTGGTCGAAGTCGCCGGCGGCGGCGAACGCTCGAGCCTTGAGATCCGGGGAGTCCGTGGGCTCGGCGAGGGAGACCGCCTCGCGAGCGGGCCGTCGGTCGCCGGTCGCCCGCGCCAGGGCGACGCGCCACATGACCTGGTTGATGACGTCGGCCTCGGCGGACGTCTCCTCGGCGATCGCGGCGTACCTCATTGCCTCGGCGCTCGCGCCGGACAAGGCGAGGGCGTAGGCGAGGAAAGAGGCGAGCGTCGAAGTCGCGCTTGTGACACCCATCTCCCGAAGAGATTCCATCCCCCAGCGGAGGATCTTCACGGCCTCATCGGCGCGGCCGGCCAAAAGCTCGATCTCGGCGGCGATCAGGGAGCGAACGCCGATCCGGAAGTGCATCCCGAGCTGCTCGTAGACGCCCCGCGCCTGCTCCTGGAGCCGGCGTGCCTCGTCGAACTCGCCCCGCATCGCTTTCAACCCGGCGACCGTGTTTGTGATCGCGGCCTCGAGCGAGCGGTCGTCGGGCTGGTCGGCGAGGAGCTCGCCGCACCGGCGAATCGCCGCATCCACCCGCGTCGGCCCGTAGTAGAGCGCGGTCGCAATTTGCGAGGCGATCGTGGCCTGTTCCGATTTATCGCCTGCGCGCCTGGCGTGGGCGAGAGCGCGCTCGAGGTTCTCGGCTCGTTCTCGCCATCGGCAGGCGTTGAGATGCAGCTCACTTCGGAGCCACCACGCCTTGGCCAGACCGACGTCGTCGCCCAGCTTCTCCAGCAGCGGGATCGCCCCGTCCGCGACCGCAACGATTGCTTCGAGGGATTCCTCGGGTTGCGTGAAGGTCCTCAGGAACTCGCGCTCGATCACCGTGCGAAGCTCGAGCTTCGTGTCGCCGGCAGCATGGGCTGCGGCGAGCGCCTCGTCGAGGACGCGTTCGGCGCGCTCGAAGCCGCCGGTCGCCATCAGGGCGCTTCCGAGGACCGGGAGCATCTCTCGCCGATCCTCGTGTGAGTCGGGCAGGAGCGCCGCTGCGCGGGTGAGAAGACTGACCACCGCCGGCATGTCACCCCGGC
>JACDAN010000266.1 GCA_013695385.1 Actinomycetota bacterium
AGCGTCTCCCCCGCGCCGCGCTCCCAGACCCCGACCGACAGCTCGTTCGGTCCGTCCACCCGGACGAGCTGCACGTTTGTGCGCTCCGGGAAGCGGCGGTGATGCTCGATCAGCGGTCCGAGGCGCAGGAGCGTCTCGCGCTCGGGCTCGAGCCGGACGACGGCATGCGGATTCCCCACGGACGCGGCCGTGAACTCGACTTTCTCCCCGTCGACATCGAGCTCTTCAGGCTCGCCGACCTCGACCGGGCCCATGTCCATCTCGACCTCCAGCCCTTCGCGCATCCGCGCGACGACCTCCCTAGAGCCGACCCGGATCCGTACCGTCTCGGTTCCGCTTCGCCGGGCTAGCCACCTCGCTGCGATCCTCGTGCCGTTGCCGGAGAGCTCCGCCGTGGAGCCGTCGGGATTCCAGATCACGACCTCGGCCTCGTCGCCGTTCTCCGACAGCACCTCAAGGACGCCGTCCGAGCCGACACCGAAGTGGTAGTCACAGAGAGCTCGCGCCTGGCCTGGCGTGAGCGGTGCGCCGATGTCAGCCCGCTGGACCAGCAGGTAGTCGTTCCCGAGACCGTGCCATTTCGAGAATCTCATCGGCGACCTCGCCCGCGGGGCGGTCGGCGGGCACGGTAACAAGGCCGGGTATCCGGCGCATCCACTTGCGTTGATAGGACGCGTAGCGCTTCGTGCGGCGCGCGAGCGACTCCTGGGCCTCGGCCATCGGGAGCTCGGCGATCTCCCGCAGACCGAAGATCATCGAGGCCGTGGACGACATCGGCTGAAGGAGGGCCGCGCGGACCTCGTCCTCCACGCCCCGCTCGAACATCTCGCGGGTGCGGCCGTCGATGCGATCCTCCAGCACCGCCTGTGGGACTTCGAGACCGACGATGAGCGTCGGATGCCGCATCTTCGTGCTCCAGAGACGGTCGTCGCTACGGGCAAGCGACCCGCCGACGTCCGTCAGCTCGAGTGCGCGCACTACTCGACGCCTGTCGTTCGGGTGAACTCGCGCGGCTGCCGACGGATCGCGTTCGGTTAGCACTGCGTGCGCGCCGTCGGCTCCGCGCCGCGCGTACTCCCGTTCCCACCGCTCTCGCACCCCGGGCGGCGGGGCTGGCGGCAAGCCCAGGTCGACGAGAGCTGACCGCAGGTAGAGACCGGTGCCGCCGACGACCACCGGCTGGAGGCCGTAGGCGAGTGCGCTGTCGACTGCGGCGTGTGCAAGCTCGGCGTACTCGCCGACCGAGGCTTCGCGATCGAGGTCCCAGATCCCGACGAACTCCGTGGGATAGCCCGACTGATTGGTGAGGATCGGCAGGCCGCGGTAGGCCTGCATTGCGTCGGCCGAGATCAGGCGTGCCGGAACTCGTTCGGCGAACGCCTCGGCTACGTCGCTCTTGCCGGAGCCGGTCGGCCCGAAGATCGCAAGGATCAGGGTGTCAGTCACGGAGCAGCTGGCGCGCCAGCGCAAGCTCCTCGTCGGTGAGCCCGGCGGCGCGGAGATAGCCCTCGACGCCGCCGTATCGGCGGTCGAGCTCCTCGAAGACGCCGACCATGGTCGCAGCAGGGGTGGCGGCCATTCGCCGGAGCCGTGCAAGTTCCGTGTCATCCGCGGCGCCGGCAAACCACGCCTCGTGACGGGGCCGTAGACGGTCTTCGCTGAGTGCGTAGTCGATCGCGATCTCCGCAACTGGCACTCCGGCGAGACGGAGCAAGAACGCCGTGACGAGTCCCGTTCGGTCCTTGCCGCCCATGCAATGGATGACGACGGCGCCGTCGGAGGCCTTCGCGACTGCCCGAACGGCGGCCGCCACGTTCTCCTTGAAGCGCTCGAGGAAGATCAGATAGACGTCGCGCGTCCCGGAGGCGGGATCGGGAGCTGCCATACCGGCTTTGTCGGCCTCCTCGAACACGGCTTCGTCGTCTTCGATGAACGGGACGTGCAGGACCTCGACCGGAAGATCGGCCGGTGGGTCCGCTTCGAGTTCCCTGGCCGTCCTGAGGTCGACGATCGTGCGCACACCGTGCCTGACGACTGTCTGCCAGCCCTCGTCTGTCAGCTCCCGAACACTGTCGGACCGGACGATCGCACCCCACCGGGTTTCCTCGCCATCCTCGGTCGGGTGCCCGCCAAGGTCGCGGACATTGAGGCAGCCGTCCCAGCTGAGATCGCGGCTACGCGGCAACCGAAGCGCGCTCGATGCCCCGGAGTGTCGCCGACGTCGCCGCTTCGATCTCGACGCCGACGAGATCGCCGGGCGCGGCAGTCCCGCTGAAGTTCACGGTCGTGTTGCGGCGTGTCCTGCCTCTGATGACCGTCGGATCGGTGCGGCTCGGGCCCTCGACCAACACCTCCTCGAGACGTCCCACACGAAGCTGGTTTCGCTGGTGCGCGACCCGTTGAACCAGATCGATCAGCTCCACGATGCGCTCCTGCTTGATCTCCTCGGAGACCTGGCCGGGCATGGTGTCCGCTTCCGTCCCTCTCCGCGCCGAGAAGACGAAGGTGAACGCGCCGTCGAACCCGATCTCCTCCACCGATTCCAGGGTCTGGCGGAAGTCTGCGTCGGTCTCGCCCGGAAACCCGACGATCAGGTCGGTGGTCAGCGCCAGGTCCGGGATGGCCGAACGCATCTCCGCAACGAGGCGGGTGAAGCGCTCGCGGCTGTAGGTGCGTCGCATCGCCTTCAGGATTCGCGTCGAACCGGACTGGAGAGGCAGATGCGCGTGCTCGCAGACGGACTCGCATTCGGCCATGGCGGCGATGACCGGCGCGCGGAAGTCCTTCGGGTGCGGGCTGGTGAAGCGGATCCGCTCGACACCGTCCACGGCATCGCAGGCGCGCAGCAGCTCACCGAAGTCGGTTCTGATGTCGGGCAGAAGGTCTCGCCCATAGGAGTTCACGTTCTGGCCCAGCAGTGTTAGCTCCCTGACACCGTCGCGGGCGAGTCGTTCGACCTCGGCAAGGATCTCGCCCGGGCGCCGGCTTTGCTCCCGACCCCTGACCGACGGGACGATGCAGTACGCGCATTTCGAGTTGCAGCCCATCGAGACCTGCACCCAGGCTTGGAAGCGGCGTTCGCCGCGCATCGGCAGTCGTCCGGCGAACGTCCGCTGCTCCAGCCCGAACCGGCCACGGGGGAGGCCTGCTCCTCCGGCACCCAACCACTCCGCGAGATGTGGGATCGAGCCAGGGCCGAAGGCGACGTCGACATGGGGATAGAGCTCGAACAGCCTCTCCCGTTGCGCCTCGGCGTAGCAGCCTCCCACGGCGATCACCTTGTCCGGGTCGGCCCGCTTCAACGCCCGCGCCTGCGCCAGATGCGCGGCGAAGCGCTGGTCGGGTTTCTCTCGGATCGTGCAGGTGTTGAAGACCAGCACGTCGGCGTCGCGCTGCTCGGTCGCCTCCCCCAGCCCGAGCTCCTCCAGCATCCCTTTGATCCGCTCGGAGTCGTGAGCGTTCATCTGACAGCCGAACGTCGTGACGTGATAGCGCTTCACGGCCTGGATCGTAATTCTTCGCCGCGGAGCGGGCGTGGTCCGTCCCGGGGCGAGAGCGCGCCGGCTACTTCGCGAGCTCCGTTGCTCGCGACTCTCGAATGACGGTGACCTTGATCTGTCCGGGGTACTCGAGCTCCTGTTCGATTTCACGGGCGATCTCGTGTGAGAGGAGAACCGCGGCGTCGTCGTCGATCTCCCCCGGCTTGACGATCACGCGCACCTCGCGGCCCGCCTGGAGCGCGTAGACTTTCTCAACGCCGTCCTTGCGCGCAGCGATCTCCTCCAGGGCTTCGAGTCGCTTGATGTAGTTCTCCAGCGTGTCTCCACGGGCGCCGGGCCGCGAGCCCGAGATCGCGTCGGCCGTGATGACGAGGACGGCCTCAACGGTGTGGGGCTGAATCTCGTAGTGGTGGGCGGCGATGGCGTGGACGACGGCCTCGGATTCGCCACACCTTCGAGCATAGTCCGCGGAAATCTGCGCGTGGGAGCCCTCGATCTCGTGCGTCAGGGCCTTTCCGAGGTCGTGCAGGAGGGCAGCACGCTTCGCTGTGCGAATGCCCGCCTCGATCTCGGCGGCCATGATTCCGGAAAGATGAACGACCTCTAGTGTGTGCTTGAGGACGTTCTGGCCGTAGCTCGTCCGATAGTGCAGGCGCCCGAGGATCTTCACGAGCTCGGGATTGAACTTCCCGCAATTCGCCTCGAAAACAGCTTTCTCGCCAGCCTGGTGGATCAGATCTTCGATTTCGGCCTTGGACTGGTAGTACATCTCCTCGATCCGGGCCGGCTGAATGCGACCGTCATCGATCAGCTTCCCGAGAGTGAGCTTGGCGATCTCGCGCCGGATTCCGTCGAAGGATGAGAGGACAACGGCCTGAGGCGTGTCGTCGATGATCACGTCGACGCCGGTGAGATGCTCGAGCGTCCGGATGTTCCGCCCTTCCCTGCCGATGATCCGCCCTTTCATCTCGTCGGAGGGGAGCTCCACCACCGAGGACGTCGTTTCAGCCGCGTGGCTCGCCGCGACGCGCTGAAGCGCGCCGGCAACCAGGTTCCTGGCCTTCCGCTTCGCGTCGGTCTGTGCCTCTTCTTCGAGCTGCCTGACCCTTCGCGCGAGCTCGTGGCGGATCAGCTCCTCTGAACGGTCGAGGAGCTCTGTCTTCGCCTCCAACACCGTGAGACCCGAGATTCGCTCGAGCTCGCCCAGCTCCCGATCTTTCGCATCCTTGACCTCGCGCTGGAGTTGCTTGATGTTCGTCTCGCGATCGGAGACGCCTTGCTCGCGCCGCAGCAGCTCGGTGAGCTTTCCCTCGAGCTCGTCCTGGCGGGCTAGGACCCGCTCCTCGAGCTTCGAGATCTCCGCGCGGCGCTCCTGCGCTCCCTGCTCGACCTCGGCCCGAAGCCGCACAGCGTTCTCACGCAATTCGATCTCCGCCTCACGCCGGACGTTCTCTGCCTCACGTTTCGCGCTCTCGAGTAGTTCTTCCGCGCGGTTGGATGCCTCACCGAGTCCCGACCGGCCGATCAGCTTCAGTACGAGCGCGAGGCCGGCCGCTCCGAAGACGATGCCGATGACGATTCCGGCGGCGATGAGCATCTGCGCTCCTTGGGTCGCGCCGGGCCGGAGCCCGACGAGGTCGGTTGTGCCGCTCGACGAGCGGGTGCTCACCCGCCATCAAGCCCGTGCAGAGCGCTCTCGTGTGCTCGGCGGCAACCGCCGCCGCGCAACGTCGTTCGCTAGCGCAACGTTGCTAGCGCCTTCTCCTTCGGATCGTCGTGTGTTCTGGTCGGTTTCAGAGGAATGTCGTCTGGAGTCAGTTCAGAAAGCGAATCTGTGCAGGCAAAATGTCGAATGGAGCCCACCTAGCTTAACTGATCCGGAGCAGGCAGGCCCTCGAGAGCCTCCCTGCTGAATCCCCTCCCCGACAAGTAGCGCAGCGCGGGCGCACCGCCGCCGCGGCGAGCGAAATGCTCGGCAGCTCGCTCGGCCTCGGGCGTGAGGGGTTCGAGCGCTTCGTCGACCACCTCGCGGGCCACTCCGTGACGGCGGAGGTCGGCTCTGATCCCGGCGTCACCCGAGCCCCGTATCGCGAGGATGCGCGCCCGCTCTTCCGCGAAGCGCCTGTCGGAGACGAGCCCCGCCTCTACGAGGCGCTCGACGGTCTGGCTCCGTTCCTCCTGTGGGACTCCAGCTCGCGCCAGCTTGAGATCCAACTCGCGGCGCGACAGGTCTCGGCGCCGCAGCGCGCGGAGCGCGACCTCTGTCGCATCGGCCGGTGCCGCCATGACTACTTGGCGACGGCTTCGGCGGGCTCCCGCTCCTCGACAGCTTCCACGGCAACGGGGGGTTCCGCGCCGTTCGTCGCCGGTAGGAGCCGGGCGGACACGATCTGATCAGGCCCGAGATCGGTCTGGATGCCAACGAGGATCTTCTGCGTCACGTCGGGGTGCTCGCGCAGGAACGAGGTTGCGTTCTGTCGTCCCTGACCGAGCCGCTCGTCGTCGAAGCTGAAGTAGGAGCCCGATTTCTGGACGACTTTTCGGTCCAGCCCGGTTTCGAGAACCGTTCCCTCCCAGGAGATCCCGGATCCGTAGATGATGTCGAACTCGGCCTGCTTGAAGGGCGGCGCGACCTTGTTCTTGACCACCTTGACGCGGACGCGGTTCCCGATCGCCTCCACGCCCTCCTTCAGGGTCTCGATCCGGCGGATATCGAGGCGGACCGACGAGTAGAACTTGAGCGCCCGGCCCCCGGGGGTCGTTTCCGGGTTGCCGAACATGACGCCGATCTTCTCGCGGAGCTGGTTCGTGAACAGGCAGATCGTCTCGGTGCGGTTGAGGGTGCCGGCGAGCTTCCTGAGCGCCTGGCTCATCAACCGAGCCTGGAGGCCGACGTGGCTGTCCCCCATCTCGCCCTCGATCTCCGCGCGCGGGGTCAGCGCGGCGACGGAGTCGACGGCGACCACGGCGAGCGCGCCGCTTCGGATCAGCAGCTCGGCGATCTCGAGTGCCTGCTCGCCGTTGTCGGGCTGAGAGACGAGGAGGTCGTCGATGTTGACTCCGATCCGGCGCGCGTACTGCGGTTCCATCGCGTGCTCGGCGTCGATGAACGCGCAGATTCCACCGCGTCGCTGAGCCTCTGCGATCACGTGGTAGACGAGGGTCGTCTTTCCCGAGGACTCGGGGCCGAAGACCTCGACGATCCGTCCGCGCGGCAGGCCGCCGATTCCCAGGGCCAGGTCGAGTGACAGCGAGCCGGTGGAGATCGAGCCGATCGAGACGTGCGCGGCGTCGTTCATCCGCATGACGGCGCCCTTGCCGAACTGGCGCTCGATCTGTCCCAGAGCGGTGTCCAGGGCCTCTTCGCGACTCATCCGATCATCCTCCTAGAGCAACAGTTTCGAGAGTTTCGTACTGCGCGCCGGACGGCCGCAGAACGGAAGAGTAGACCGCCGCATCGGACGGACTGAACGACCCGAGTTCGGGCAAGGGTGGGTCGAGATGCGGCGGCGTCCGGAACCGGAGCACGGTGACGTGCGGGAGCCAGCTCCGCTTTTCGCGCGTGTACACGCCGAGCGTCTCGAGCTCGTCGAAAAGTCGGAGCGCGAGGCGCCTCGCCTCCCCTGTGCCATCTTCGAGGACGAGCATTCCGACGCTCCTCGTCTCGCGATACCGCTGTTCAGAGAAGACGATCGGGCCGGCGGTGCCGGCTGCAGATTCGAGCGCCGCGGCGACCGTCGGCAGTTCCGCTGCCGGTGTCGATCCGAGGAACGCCAGCGTGAGATGCAGATGCTCTCGAGGGACGGCGCGTCCTTCGGAGAGGTGCACGGCCTGCCATGCAACCAGGCGATCCAGGATCTCCTCGGGGAGGCGAAGTGCACAGAAGAGACGAAGGCGTGCATCGCCCTCGACGCTACCCGGCGAGCTCATACGCCTTTGCGCCGAGTCTGTTCCAGCACGCGTCGGAGGAGGTGGAGCGCCGACGCGGCTGCCCGCCGCCGCACCGCATCTCGCTCGCCCGGCAGCCGCAGCTCGAGGCCGTGCGCGACATCGAGTCCCGCTGCATGCAGGTAGACGAGCCCGACGGGCTTGTCGCGTGTCCCGCCGTCGGGTCCCGCGACCCCGGTGACGGACGCGGCGAGATCGCACCCGAGCGCCTTCAGCGCCCCACCGGCCATCGACGCAGCGACCTGGGCAGACACGCTGCCGTGCCGTTCCAGGATGTCCCCCGGCACACCGAGGGTGTCGACCTTCACCCGGTTGCCGTAGGCCACGACGCCACCGACAAAGGCCTCGCTCGATCCGGGCACGGACGTCAGTCGTCCCGCGACGAGCCCGCCCGTGCACGACTCCGCGGTCCCGATCATCAGACCCTGCTCCCGGGCGAGGTCGAGGACGATCTCCTCGACGCCCCTGTCGTCCTCGGCGAAGAGCGCGTCTGGATGAGCCTCGCGGAGCACCTCTCGGATGCGGTCCGCCTGTCCTTCCGCCCCCGCCGGGGCGATGAGATCGACCTGCACTTCGAGATCGTGGGCGCAGATCGTCACTTCGAGGCTCTCCGCCTCGCCGCCCGCCCTCTCGACGACGCCGGCGATCGCCGACTCCGGAAGCCCGAAGAAGCGCAGGATTCGATGCCCGGGTCGCTGCGCGCTCGCGAGCACGCGGCGAACGGGCTCCGTCTCGAGGGCGCTTCGCCAGAGGCGCTGAAGCTCGCCCGGCGGACCCGGGAGGACGACGACTACGCAGTCATCGAGGCCGAGGACGAGCCCGGGCGCGGTGCCCGCCAGCCCCAGAGAGGTTGCGCCCTCGGGGATCGTCGCCTGTTTCCGCACGCCGGCCTCGAACTCCTCGTACGGCCGGCGGAACCGTTGCGAGAGCCCTCTGACGACCCGAGCGATCTCCTCCTCGAGCGACTCGTCGAGGACGAGCGCGCGACCGGCGGCCTTCGCCAGGATTTCGACCGTGCGGTCGTCGTGGGTCGGCCCGAGGCCGCCGGAGGTGATACAGAGGTCAGCCTGAAGGCATTCCGCCACGGCCCGCTCGAGCGCTGCCGGCCGGTCGCCGACGACCGAGATCCGGGCCGGCTCGATGCCGCGGGTGCTCAACTCTCGTGCAAGAAAGGGGCCGTTCTCGTCGAGCCGGCCGCCCCGAACGAGCTCGCTACCCGTCACGAGGACGACGGCCTCGACGGGCGCCAAAATCAGGCCGTCGCGGCGGTGATGCGCTTCGCGGTGACGAGAACCGCGGTCGGGCTGCCGCGATCCGGAACGCCGACGCGACGTCCGTTGAGTCGAACTCGCAGGTTTCCAGGTCGACCGATCAGCACGTAGAGCCGCCGGTGCTGCGCGAACCGGACAGTGCGTCCGGCGGGCACAGTCCCCTGGAAGAGCTGCTGACCCGCCGCCGATCCCACGTGGACCTCGAGCCAGCAGTCGCCGAGCGCGGCGGTCGCTGTGAAGCGCGCGATCGGTGCCGCGGTCCGTTGTCGCGGTTGACGTTTCGTCCGCGTCGTGGGGGACGCTGCAGGTGGCTGGGAAGAAAAATCGGGGATTGCGGTGTTCGGCGTGTTGCTGCCGAACTGCCAGGCGACGACGACGAGGGCGGTCAAAATTCCGATCGCTGCGAGCGCGACGAGAACGACGCTCGACTCGACTCTCGGGTTCCCTCGCCTGGGCTTCGTCGACGTGCTCCGCGCTCGGAGAGGTGTCTCCTCGTCTCCGGGGATGTACCGCGAGTTGTACTCGTCGACGTAGAGCTCCCCGTCGAGGCCGAGAAACTCGGAATACGTGCGCAGGAAGCCCTTGACGTACGTCTGGCCCGGAAGAATGTCGAACTGCTCGCCCTCGAGAGCCCGCAGGTACTTTCCGCGAATTTTGGTTGCCTGCTCGACCTCGGGGAAGTCGAGGCCCTGGCGCAGGCGCGCCTCGCGAAGGCTGTTTCCGATCTCGAACATGGTGGCGGCAGCCGGATTGTAGGAGAAACCGCTCCTCCGCCCCGGCTACGGGCCGGGAGCGCGCCTCAGGCCGCGAATTCGCGGAGGATGTAGTACGTCGCTACGGCGATCGTGGCAGTCGCCGCGAGATAGAGCCCCGACCAGCCGAAGATCCTTCCGATCCGAGCAACGCCCCCGCCCCGCGTCCGTCCGAGGGTTCGTTCGACCTGCGCCCGCCCGCGCCGTCCGAGGACGATTGCCGCGGTGCCGAGAATGACCGCCGGGACGATTGCGACGGCTGACTCCAGCAGCGTGACGACCGAGAAGAACTCGGCCGCGACGATCGCAGCCGGCAAGGCTCCGACGGCAGCCAGCCCGGCAAGCACGGAAACCACCGCGCTCGCACTGGTGGGCCTTTCGCCGCTACTGCTTTTCGTAAGGTCGGCCAATGGCTGCAGGCGGGATCGAACGGCCGATCACGCCGGCGACGGCGATCAGCGTCAGGACGTACGGGAGGGTCTCGAAGAGGAGCGCAGCCTGTTCGGAGTACTCGGGGAGGGAACGGGCGAGCGCGCTCGAGAAACCGAACAGGAGCGCCGCGAAGAAGGCGCCGAATGGCTTCCACATGCCGAAGATCAGGGCGGCGAGCGCAATGAACCCTCGTCCCGCGGTCATGTTCTCGCCGAACGAGCCGACGAAGCCGATCGAGAGGTACGCACCGCCGAGTGCCGCGAGCATTCCCGAGACCGTCACGCAGGAATAGCGTACGAGGTAGACGGAGATTCCCACGGTGTCCGCGGCCCGTGGGTGCTCGCCGACGGCGCGGATTCGCAGTCCGATCGGTGTCTTGAACAGGACGATCCACGACAGCACCACGGTCAGGAGCGCCAGCCAGATCATCAGGTTCATCTCGCCGAAGATCGGCCCGATGAAGCCGACGCCGTCGAGGAAGCCGAGGTGCACGTCCGGAATCTCGGAGACGTCGGGCGGCGTCCCCTCCGCGCCGTAGAGATCGATGTAGAGGTACCCCGTCACGCCCAGGGCGAGGAAGTTGATCGCCGTGCCGCTCACGATCTGATCCGCGCGTAGGTGGACGGAGAAGACGGCGTGGATGAATGCCAGCGCTCCTCCGGCGATGGCGGCGGTGACGATGCCCCAGAGCCAGTGGTCGAACCGGTCTGCTCCCCAGATTCCGAAGAAAGCGCCCGCGAGCATCATCCCCTCGAGTGCGATGTTCACGACGCCGCTCCGCTCCGAGAACATTCCGCCGATCGCCGCGAAGATCAGCGGGGTTGCCCAGCGGAGGGTCGCCGCGACGAGGCTCGACCAGACGAAGACCGCCTGGTGGTCGGCCATGCTGCCCTCGGCCGCGGCGAACCCGAGGACGATCCCCAGGACACCGGCGAGGACCGCGCCCCACCCCCACTTCGGCTCGGTCCGAGTAACGGCCCACAGCCCCGCTGCGATCGCGACGATCCCGAGGTAGATCGGGATCAGCTCGACCGAATCGGTGCGGGTGCGGAGGTTGTCCCCGAGCGGCGGCAGCATCATCCAGACGCCGACCGCGGCGAGGATCACGCCGAGCATTCCCACCTGGCGATGGCGGGACGACGGCCGGAGCCACGCCGCGGGGGTGATCAGACTCGGGCGGGCGCGGAGGCTGCTCATGACCCGACTGCCTTCGGTTCTCGGCGGGGAAGGCCGAGCCTCTTCCGGAACCGCCACAGGTAGAGGATCACGAGATCCGCGGCGACGAAGAGGACGACCAGCCCCTGGACGATCAGGGTCATGTTGCCGGCGAGCTCGGGCTCTATCGGAAGCGCGAGGTTCCTCGTGTTCGACCCGGTCAGGAGGGCGCCGAAGAGCAGCGCCGAGAAGAAGATGCCGATGGAGGTGTTCCGGCCCAGCAACGCGACCGCGATCCCGGCGAATCCGATGTCGGACTGCTGGATGTCGATCTGGCCGTAGCGGTACTGCCAGCCCATGATGTCGACGGCTCCGGCGAGGCCCGCGAAGAGTCCCGAGATGGCCATCGCCAAAAAGTAGTTCCGCGAGACGCTGATTCCCCCGTAGCGCGCAGCTTCCGGGTTGTATCCGACGGCGCGGACCCCGTAGCCGAGCGTCGTCCGGTTCAGGATCAGGTAGAAGGCCACCAGTGCCGCTATGGCGATGAAGAAGCCCACGTGGAGCCCCTGGAAGTCGCCCCAGAAGACGTGAAGCTTCGCCGACTCCTGGACGTCGTTCGAGATCGGCACCTGGCGGGACCTGTCGCTCTGCAGCGGCCCACCGAGGCTGAAGAGGTAACTCCCGATCCAGTACGCGATCCAGTTGAGCATGATCGTGGTGATCACCTCATGGGCGCCGACAGTCGCTCGTAAGATCCCGGCGATCCCGGCCCAGACCGCGCCCGCCAACGCGGCGCAGAGGAGCACCAGCGGGACGTGGAGCACGCGTCCGACTCCACTGACTTCCGCCCCGACGGCGACGGCGACGATCGCGCCGACGAAGAACTGTCCCTGGCCGCCGATGTTGAAGAGGCCGCACCGGAACGCGAAGGCGACGGCGAGCCCGGTCAGGATCAGCGTCGTCGTGAAGATCAGCGTCTGCTGCAGGTTGATCTCGGCGTTCAGCCGGGCCTCGGCCTCGCTGGGCCAGTCGTCGTAGGTGCCGGCGACGGACCGAATGTCCATGACGCTCTCGGGGATGAACCAGGTCAGGCCGCTGCCGTCGAGGATCGCGCGGCCGGTGTCGAGGGGGCTGGCGCCGGTCGTGAAGCGGACGACGAGGCCGGCGATAAACAGTGCGAGCAGCGTCGTCAGCAGGGGCGTGATCACCCCGCCGGCCCGCTGGTAGAGCGCGAAGCGTGCCGCGAGCGTGGTCGGCTCCTGCTGCGGGGGAGGCTGTGCGGCGGGCGTGACGCTCACGCGGCCGCTCCTTCCCTGGTTCCGCCGGTCATCGCGATCCCGAGCGCTTGCTCGGTGACGTCCGGCCCGTACTCGGCCACGATCTGTCCCTCGTAGATCACGAGGATCCGGTCCGCGAGCGAGAGGATCTCGTCGATCTCGAGCGAGATCAGGAGGACCGCGCGACCCTCGTCGCGCTCCTCCACCAGGCGGCGGTGGACGAACTCGATCGCGCCCACGTCGAGGCCGCGCGTGGGCTGAGCCGCAATGAGGACGCGCGGGTCCCGCGAGACCTCCCGGGCGACGACGACCTTCTGCTGGTTGCCGCCCGACAGCGAGGAGGCGCGGGTCTGCGGCCCACCGCCGCGCACGTCGAACTCCTTCAGGAGACTTTTCGCGGCTGAGACGATCCGGCCCGGTCGCAGCCAGCCGAAGTACGAGTTCGGCGACTTGCGGTAGTCGTGGAGTGCGAGGTTCTCCGCCAGCGTGAAGTCGAGCACCAGCCCTCGGCGCTGCCTGTCCTCGGGAATGTGACCGACCCCGTGCTCGAGGTGCTGGTGGGCGTTCTCGGTGGTGACGTCTCGGTCGCCGACGCGGACCCGGCCGTTCTCGGGCGCCATCAGCCCGGTGAGCGCGTCGATCAGCTCTGTCTGGCCGTTCCCGTCGATCCCGGCGAGGCCGACGATCTCGCCGGCTCGAACCTCGAAGGAGACGCCACGGACGGCCTCGAGACCTCGTTCGTCCACGACGGACAGGTTCTCCACGGTCAACAGCGGCTCGGCCGGGGCTGCGGCGGTCTTATCGACTCTCAAGAGCACCTCGCGCCCGACCATCAGCCGCGCCAGCGTGTCCTGGGTGGAGCCTTCGCGCGGGACCGTCTCGATCTTCTTCCCCCGCCGGAGAACCGTGATCCGCTCGGCGATCTCGAGGACCTCTCTCAGCTTGTGCGTGATGAAGATGATCGACATCCCCTCCCGCTGAAGCGTTCCGAGGATCCCGAAAAGCTCGTCCGCCTCCTGAGGGGTCAGCACCGCCGTCGGCTCGTCGAGGATGAGGATGTCGGCGCCTCGATAGAGCGCTTTCAGGATCTCGACCCGCTGCTGCTGGCCGACCGTGATCGACTCGACCTTCGCGTCGGGGTCGATGGCGAAGTTGAAGCTGTCGGAGAGCTTCCTGACCCGCTCCGCGGCGCTGTCGTAGTCGAGGAAGATGCCGCCCTGCCGTGGCTCCGATGCCAGCACGATGTTCTCCGTGACGGTCATGACCGGCACGAGCATGAAGTGTTGGTGGACCATCCCGATCCCGTGCTCGATCGCCTCCTTGGGCGAGCCGATCGCCACCGATTTGCCGTTGATGCGGATCTCGCCCTCGTCCGGGTGGTAGAGGCCGTAGAGGACGTTCATCAGCGTGGACTTCCCGGCGCCGTTCTCGCCCAGGAGGGCGTGCACCTCGCCTCGTCTGAGGTCGAAGTCGATCCGGTCGTTCGCCAGCACGCCGGGAAAGCGCTTGGTCATCCCCCGCAGCTCGAGAACCGGAGGCGCTGCCTGGTCGACTCGGGCGTCGGCCATGGACTGGCGATTCTATGGACGTGGAAAATGCGAGGGGCGGACTGCCGTCCGCCCCTCGCAGGTTGGTCCCTGTTGACGCCTAGAGCGTCGCCGGGGGCTTCACGCGACCCCGGATGATCGCCTTCTTCAGCGCCTCGACCTCCAAGCGGAGGGCCCTCGAGACCTTTCGGCTGAGCTTGCCGTAGCCGACACCGTTGTTCGCGAGGCTGAACGTGGTGTTCATGCCTCCTCGGAAGGTGCCCTTCTGGATCGCCTGGATCGTGGCGTAGACCGATTCGTCGACCCGCTTGACCGCGCTCGTGAGCATGTGCGCGCCCAGGTAGCCCTGGTCGGCGTCGACGCCGATGCCCCACTTGCGCTTCTGCTTGGCCGCGCTCAGGGCGCCGAGGCCGCAGCCACCGGCGACCTGGAAGACGGCGCCTGCGCCACGCGAGATGTGGCCGAGGGCGACTTCCTTGCACTTCGCCGAGTCGGTGAAGCTCTGCGAGTACCCGATCAGCACCTTCGCCCTTCGGCTGACCCGGCGAGCACAGAAACGGTAGCCCGCGATGAACGCGTCGACCGACGGAAGCTTGATTCCGCCGACGGCGCTCAGGATCGGGCGCTTCTTCTCACGGATGAGCTGCTTGACGGCGATGTGCCCGACGAGACAGCCTGCCTGCTCCGACTTGAACAGCAGACCCCGTACGTTCTGCGGCTTGTCCGCAAGAGCCTCGTACGGGAAGTCGATGATCGCGAAGTTCTCCTTGGGGAACTGCTTCGCGACCCTGTTCAGGTCTTCGCCGAGCAGGAAACCGACCGCGATCGTGAGGGCGCTCTGCGTTCGCGCGCCCGCAGTCAGGTTCGGCGTGTAGTCCGCGGGCGTGCGTGATTCATAGACCTGCTTCCGGATCCCGAGCACCCGCTCGGCCCGGAGCAGGCCCTGGTAGGCCAACTGGTTGAACGAGCGGTCGTTCAGCCGCCCGACGTCGGTGACGAGCGAGATCCGCTCGTTCTTCATCGGTGCAGCGGTGGCCCCGAACGCAACGACGAGCGAGGCCAACGCGGCCAGCCCGGCGAGCGCCCAAGGCATAAGGCGTCTTCCGTTCACTGAATCCTCCCCTTCTTGAAGGTTTCTTCGCTACTCAGGGAATGTGAAATTGATGCTAACCCCCCAGGCCCTCAGACGTGAGGAGGATTTCGAAGTTAGTCTCGGAGAGCCGTCAGCGCATGCTCGTCGACGAGCACGCGCCGGGGCTTCGAGCCCTCGTAGCCGGAGATGATCCCACGGCGCTCGAGCATGTCGATCAGGCGTCCCGCCCGCGTGTATCCGACGCGCAGACGCCGCTGCAGGAGCGAGACGGAGGCAGTCTGGGTCTGCAGGACGAGCTCGATCGCCCGCTCGAGCAGCGGGTCCGAATCGGGGTCGAAGTCATCGTCGCCGGCGTCGTGCTCCTCGGGTGGCAGATCCGGAGCTTCCAGCAGCGACTCGTCGAGCTCCTGCGGGCGCTGCGCCCGGCACTGCTCCACGAGGAGCGCGATCTCCTCCTCGGTGACATAGGCGCCCTGGACGCGCTGGAGGCGCGAGGTGCCGAGCGGCTTGAAGAGCATGTCGCCCTGCCCGAGCAGGCTCTCCGCGCCGGCCTGGTCGAGGATGACCCGCGAGTCGGTCTGGCTCGAGACGGCGAAGGCGATCCGGGAGGGGACGTTCGCCTTGATCATCCCGGTGATCACGTCCACAGACGGGCGCTGCGTGGCGAGCACGAGGTGAATGCCGACGGCGCGCGATTTCTGTGCGAGCCGGATGACGGCGTCCTCCACCTGCTGCGGCGAGATCATCATCAGGTCGGCGAGCTCGTCGATCACGACGAGCAAGTAGGGGAGCGTCTCCTCGCCGCGGCTCCGGAATGCTCTGTTCGCCTCGGGAAGATTGCGGGCGCGGACGGTGCTCAGCCGCTCGTACCGGCGTTCCATCTCCGCGATCACGTTGGCGAGGACGATCGCCGCCTCCTTCGGGCTCGAGACGACCGGCGTCAGGAGATGCGGGATCGACTCGTAGAGCGCGAGCTCGATCCGCTTGGGATCGATCAGGATGAGCCGCACGTCGTCCGGCGTTGCGCGCAAGAGCACCGACGTGAGAATCGTGTTGATGCACCCGGACTTGCCGGAGCCGGTGGTTCCGGCGATGAGCAGGTGCGGCATGCGCGCGAGATCGGTCCAGACGGCGTTGCCGGAGATGTCCTTTCCGAGCCAGACAGACAGCGGGCTGGCCGTGGCCGGCAACCCGTCGTACACGTCGCCGAGGGTGACGAGGTTCGGTGAGAGGTTGGGAACTTCCACCCCGACGGCCTGCTTGCCCGGGATCGGGGCGAGGATGCGGATCTCGGTGGTCGCGAGCGCGTAGGAGAGGTCGTCCTTGAGCGCGGAGACCTTCGACATCTTCGTCCCGGCCGCGAGCTGGAGCTCGTAGCGGGTCACGCGCGGGCCCGTGATTTGACCGATAACGCGTGCGTCCACGCCGAAGTCACTCAGTGCCCGAGTGAGCGACTGGGCGACCTGGCCGCTGGTGTCGGCCTTGCTCACCGGCCGGACGGGCGAGCGCCGCAGGAGCGAGGGCTCGGGGAGGGTGTAGTCGCTTCGTGCCGGGTTCGGGGGGTCGAAGAGCGCCTGCTGCTCGCTGGTCTCCGCCAGCTCGAGCTCGGGGGCCGGGACGAGCGGCGGCGGCTCGGTCTGGCCGACGATGTCCGGGAAGTCCGAGACGGCATCCACCAGGGGCTCCGGGCTTCGCGAGCGCAGCGGAATGGGCGGAGGGAGTGCTTCGTCGCTCGGCGGCCGCCTGCGCTCGACCCGGCGGCGGGCGGCCGAGTGGGCGCGTTTCACGGCGCCACCCGAGCGCTGGACGAGTGCGCCGACGGAG
>JACDAN010000267.1 GCA_013695385.1 Actinomycetota bacterium
CGCGTCGTTGACTCGCGGCCATCCGCCGCCGCCGGATCGCCCCCCGGCAAGCGCGCCGCGGACGGGCGCAGCCCGTCCCCGGCTTCCGAGACGTCGCTCGAAGTCGCAGACTTCGGGCGAAAGGGAGCCGCCGTAGGCGGCGAGCCGTATGCCGAAGGTGGGACTTGAACCCACACTCCCCGAAGGGAACCGGATTTTGAGTCCGGCGCGTCTGCCAGTTCCGCCACTTCGGCGTTTGGCTCAGAATACCCCGGTGCCTGAGCGCATCGGAATCCTCACCGGTGGCGGCGATTGCCCGGGGCTGAACGCTGTCATCCGAGCCGTCGCGCGGCGGTCGCTCGACCGCGGCTACGGCGTCGTCGGCGTTCGCGAGGGGTGGCGCGGGCTGGTGGAGGGACTGCTCGAGCCTCTCGACTACCGGACGATCTCGGGGATCCTGCCGCGTGGAGGCACGATCATCGGCACTTCGCGGACGAACCCGTACAGGAATGAGGGCGCAGTCGACCGCGTCCTGCAGACCGCCGAGGCCGAGCGCCTCGACGCTCTCGTCGCGGTCGGAGGCGAGGACACGCTCGGCGTGGCCGCCAGACTCCACGCCGACCACGGATTCCCGGTCGTCGGCGTTCCGAAGACGATCGACAACGACCTCTCCGGCACCGACTACACATTCGGCTTCGACACCGCGGTCTGGATCGCCACCGAAGCGATCGACCGGCTCCACACGACCGCCGAGTCCCACAACCGCGTGATGGTCGTCGAGGTCATGGGCCGCCACACAGGGTGGATAGCAGTCATGAGCGGCATCGCCGGAGGCGCAGACGTCATCCTCATCCCCGAGCAGCCGATCAGCGTCGAAGAGGCCTGCGCCGAGCTGGCCCAACGGCACGGGCGCGGTAAGGACTTCTCGATCGTCGTGGTCAGCGAGGGGTACAGGCTCACGTACGAGTCGGGCGAGCAGCGCGGTGTGGCGAAGGAGGTCGAGGCAGACCAGTTCGGCCATGTCCGGCTGGGAGGAGTCGGCGAAGCTCTCGCCCGAGACATCGAGGAACGCACGGGCTACGAGACGCGCGTGACGGTGCTCGGCCACGTCCAGCGCGGGGGCTCCCCGACCCCCCGAGACCGGATCCTGGCAACGCGCTTCGGACTCAAGGCGGCCGATCTCGTGCACGAAGGGCGGTTCGGCCGAATGGCGGCACTCCAGGGCGACGCGATCGTCGACGTCGCGCTCGACGAGGCGACCAGCCGGCTGAAGACGGTTCCTCCGCACTGGTATGAGACCGCCAAGGCGTTCTTCGGTTGACCTCCAGCGAACTGTTCCGGCTTGCGCGCGCGCTGCCATCTCACCGATACTTGTCCCCGAGTGCGGATCGGCGGCGACACTTCGTCGCTTCCGCGCGGCAGAAACGGCGATGGAGGAGGCAGAGTTTTGCGTAAGCGTGGGTTACTGAGATTCCTAGTTCTGCTGATTGCGGTCCTCGGCCTCGCGGCCGTCGGCTGTGGCGGAAGCGACGACGATGGCGGCGGTGACGGCGGCAGCGCCGGCGGCGGAGGCGGCGCGGCCGAGCCACTCCCGTCGGCTTCGTGCGGCCCGGTCAGCTACGAGGGAGACGGCGAGGCTGAGTATCTGATCGCCTCGGACTTTCCGCTCCAGGGAGCGAACCGCTCGCTCACGACCGAGATGGCGGATGCGGTCAACTTCGTGCTGAAGCAGCGCGATTACAAGGTGGGCGACCTCAACATCGGCTTCCAGTCCTGCGACGACTCGACCGCGCAGGCAGGGAGCTGGGATTCGGCCAAATGCACCTCGAACGCGCGCGCGTACGCGGCCAACGAGAAGATGCTCGGGCTGGTCGGAACCTTCAACTCGGGCTGCGCAAAGCTCGTGATCCCGATTCTCAACCGGGCGACGAACGGCCCCGTTGCGATGGTCAGCCCCTCGAACACGAACCCTGGACTGACCGAGGCCGGGCCGGGAGCCGATCCGGGCGCACCCGACATCTACTACCCGAACACCACCCGCAACTACGCGCGGGTCGTGTGGAACGACCAGCATCAGGGCGCGGCGAACGCGCTCTACGCGAAGGAGCTGGGCCTCAAGAAGGTCTACGTGCTCAACGACAGCGAGACGTACGGGCTCGGGATTGCGAATCTCTTCGTCCGGTACGCCGAGAAGCAGGACATCCAGATCCTCGGCAACCAGAAGTGGGACAAGAAAGCCTCGAGCTACGAGTCGATCGCCAGCCGGATCAAGGCGTCCGGAGCTGACGGTGTCTTCCTTGGAGGAATCGTCTGCAACAACGGCGGCAAGCTGATCAAGGACCTTCGGGCAGGTCTCGGCCCCGACGTCACGATCCTCGGGCCGGACGGCTGGACGCCGATCTCGGCGACCATCGAGGGTGCAGGCCCGGCGGCGAACACGATGTACATCAGCCAGCCTGGTGTTCCGGAAGATCAGCTCACCGGCGCCGGCGCGGACTTCGTCACCTCCTTCAAGGAGGAGTCCGGGAAGGATGCCGTCGATCCCTACACAGCGTACGCGGCTCAGGCGACCGAGGTTCTCCTGGAAGCCATCGAGCGGGCGGGCAGTGCGGACCGGGCCAAGATCTCCGAGGAGCTGTTCAACACCGACGTGAAGGACGGCATTCTCGGCGACTTCCAGATCGACGAGAATGGTGACACGACGCTCGGAACCGTCACGTTCTTCCAGGTGAAGAACGGCGAGCCGGTCTTCGTGAAGACGATCACCCCGGAGCTCGCGTTCGTCGAGTCGTAAGCAAGACAAGCACCTTTCGGCCGCCGGGGGAGGAC
>JACDAN010000073.1 GCA_013695385.1 Actinomycetota bacterium
AGGCCGTCCTCGGCCTCGAACGCCATGACGAGAACGCGGCCGTCGAATCGCCGCGTGCAGTCGCCGGCGCGCCGAGCCGACGCGCGCAGCGAGAAGGGACCGCGCGGGCGGACGAGGTCCTGGACCACGCCGCAACCTTACGGTTGCGGGCGGCCGGCGGACCGCCTACCTGTAGCGGTAGACGATCCGCCCGCGCGTGAGGTCGTACGGCGAGAGCTCGACCTTGATCCGGTCGCCCGGCAGGATCCTGATGCGAAAGCGCCGCATCTTGCCTGCCAGGTATCCGAGCGTCTCGTGGCCGTTGTCGAGGGCGATTCGAAACTGCCCATTTCTGAGCGCCTCGATGATCTCGCCCTCGAACTCGACCTTCTCTTCCTTCTCAGGCATTACGCGCCGGCCGGGGTGACGTTGACGGCCTCGGGGCCCTTAGCCCCCTCGCGCACCTCGAACTCCACTTTCGCACCCTCGGCGAGCGACTTGAAGCCGCTTCCCGCGATGTTGGAGTGATGGACGAAGACGTCCTTGTCGCCAGCCGACGGCGTGATGAAGCCGTAGCCTTTGGCGTCGTTGAACCACTTGACGGTTCCGCTTTCCATAGAAAAAACACCTCCCTTGCCTCTCACGAACGGGTAAGGAAAGCGCACGAAAACGCGGACCGCACTCGTTCTGACTCATCGTCAGCTTAGCAGGGTGCCCGCCGAAAGAGGCTCTCGGAGGCCGGGCGGCGTAGGACGGTGCTATACCTCCGCGACCGGGACATGGCTGCTCCTCCAAAGCCAGTAGAGAAGGTCGACGGCGTCGTCATCCGTTTTGCGGGCGATTCCGGTGACGGGATGCAACTCGCCGGGGCTCGGTTTACGAGCGAGACCGCGATGATGGGCAACGACCTCTCGACGTTGCCCGACTTCCCTGCGGAGATTCGCGCGCCGGCAGGGTCGTTGCCGGGCGTGTCGGGCTTTCAGATCCACTTCTCCGACCACGACATCCTGACGCCGGGCGACGAGCCCAACGTTCTCGTCGCGATGAACCCGGCGGCGCTCCGCACCAACCTTCGAGACCTTCCGAGGAGCGGGACGCTGATCGTGAACCGCGATGCCTTCACCGACCGCAACCTCGAGAAGGCCAGGTACACCGCAAATCCACTCGAGGACGGCTCCCTCGACGACTACCACGTCCACGAGGTTCCTCTGACCTCGCTCACGCTCGAGGCGCTCAAGGACGTGGAGGTGACCAAGCGGGAAGCGGAGCGCTCGAAGAACATGTTCGCGCTCGGCCTGATGTCGTGGCTCTACCACCGTCCGACCGAGGGAACGATCTCGTACCTCGAGAAGAAGTTTCAATCGCGGCCACCGATCGCCGAGGCGAACGTCCTGGCGTTCAAAGCCGGGTGGGCGTACGGGGAGACGAGCGAGGACTTCCGCGTCACCTACGAGATCGCGCCGGCGAAGCTTCCTCCCGGCACCTACCGGAACATTCGGGGCAACCAGGCGCTCTCGCTCGGCCTGCTCGCGGCATCGGTGAAGAGCGGGCTGCCGCTCTTCCTCGGCGCCTACCCGATCACGCCTGCCTCCGAGATCCTCGAGGATCTGTCGCGCCGCAAGGACTTCGGCGTCCGCACCTTCCAGGCCGAGGACGAGATCGCCGCAGTGGGAGCAGCGCTCGGGGCGAGCTTCGGCGGCGCGCTCGGCGTCTGTACGTCGAGTGGGCCGGGGGTGGTGCTGAAGATGGAGACGATCGGCCTCGCCGTCACGCTCGAGCTGCCACTCCTGATCATCGATGTCCAGCGCGCGGGCCCCTCCACCGGGATGCCCACGAAGCCGGAGCAGGCCGACCTCCTGCTTGCGATGTGGGGCAGGAATGCGGAATCCCCGGTCCCCGTGATCGCCGCTTCGACGCCGGGAGGCTGCTTCGACGCTGCGATCGAGGCCGCCCGCATCGCCCTCAAGTACCGCACGCCGGTCTTCCTGCTATCCGACGCCTACCTTGCGAACGGCTCCGAGCCGTGGCTGATTCCCGACGTCGACTTCCTGCCGGACATCTCGACCCGGTTCGCCGACGCCGAGAGCCACGAGGGCGACTTCCTGCCTTACAGGCGCGATGCGGAGACGCTCGCGCGGCCGTGGGCCATCCCGGGCACTCCCGGCCTCGAGCACCGGATCGGCGGCCTCGAGAAAGCGGACGGGACCGGCAATGTCTCGTACGACCCGGACAATCACGACCACATGGTTCGGCTCCGCGCGCAGAAGGTTGCGGGGATAGCCGCCGACATTCCGGAGCTCGCGGTCGACGAGCAGGGCGATGAGGAGCTCCTCGTTCTCAGCTGGGGCGGGACGTACGGGCCTGTTCAGGCGGGGGTGCGGCGCGTCCGGAACGACGGCGGCAAGGTCGCGCATGCGCACCTCGGCTACCTGAACCCGTTTCCGCGGAACACGGGCGACGTGTTGCGTCGGTTCGAGAAGATCCTCGTTCCGGAGATGAACCTGGGCCAGTTGTCGAAGCTCGTTCGTGCGGAGTTCCTCGTGGATGCCGTCGGGTACAACCGCGTCCGGGGCCTTCCGTTCCGGTCGTCGGAGCTGGCCGAGGCGATGAAGGGGATGCTGTGAAGGACGGCAACGGGGGCCGGCCGCTCGTCCAGCTGACCGCGAAGGATTTCAAGTCCGACCAGGAGGTGCGCTGGTGCCCGGGCTGTGGCGACTACGCGATCCTCGCCGCCGTCCAGGGCTTCATGCCGGAGCTGGGGATCGCGCGCGAGCGGATCGTCTTCATCAGCGGGATCGGGTGCGCGGCGCGCTTCCCGTACTACATGCAGACGTACGGGATGCACTCGATTCACGGGCGGGCGCCGGCGATCGCGACCGGCCTGTCATCGTCGCGGCCGGATTTGAGCGTGTGGGTGGTGACGGGCGACGGCGACGCGCTGTCGATCGGCGGGAACCACCTGATCCATGTGCTGCGGCGCAACGTCAATTTGAAGATCCTGCTCTTCAACAACCAGATCTACGGGCTCACGAAAGGGCAGTACTCGCCGACCTCGCCGTTGGGGACGCACAACAAGACGACGCCGTTCGGGTCTTTGGACTACCCGTTCAACCCGGTCTCGCTGGCGCTGGGGGCCGAGGCGACGTTCGTGGCGCGCTCGGTCGACACCGACCGGGCGCACCTGACGGAGATCCTGCGGCGGGTGGCCGAGCACAAGGGGTCGGCCTTCGTCGAGATCTACCAGAACTGCAATGTCTACAACGACGGGGCGTTCGACGCGGTGCGGGAGCAGGAGAACCGGATCCTCCTGCAGCACGGCGAGCCGATCCGCTTCGGCGGGGAGGACGGGACGGTCGAGCGGGGCGTGGTCGTGCGTCCGGGCGGCGGAGTGGAGATCGTCGACGTGGCGTCGGTGGGCGAGGATGCGCTGCTACGGCACGACGAGAGCGCGGAGGATCCGAGCCTGGCGTTCGCCTTGTCTCGCCTGTCGCACACGCCGGTAGGGCCGACGCCGCTGGGGATCTTCCGAGCAGTCGAGCGCCCGGTCTACGACACGCTGATGGCGGAGCAGATCGAGGTCACGAAGCGAGAGCTGGGCGAAGGCGACCTGAAGAAGCTCCTCCACGCCGGCGATACCTGGGCGATTAGCTAGCTGTTCAGAGCGCGTCGACCGGGAGGTAGTGGGGTTCGGCGGTTCGGCCGCCTTCACATAGTGCGCGCCGGACTCGATCTGGTCGCTCTGATCAATGCTTGGTCTGTGCGCGAGTTCGAGAACACCGTCTATCAGCAGGCGAAGACTGTCGATACAGGTCTAGGACAGCGTGAGGCTCAGGCTGCCGGTGGCTCCGGCTTGCGGGTCAACGAGCAGCGTGTACGTGCCGGCGATAGGAAGCGTTGCGGTTAAGGTTCCGCCATTCGTGCCCGCTCGGCCTGACGCGAGCGGAACGCCGTCTGGCGTTCGGATCAGGAGCGTCGTCGAGCAGCAGGTGGACGGGCCGATGGTCACTCCCGTCGCTCGGATCGTCACTGGCTGGCCGGCGGCCCCTGTGAAGGTCAGGACTGCGTTCTGGCCCGGCGTGCCCAGCGTCAGGCTTACCGGTGAACCGCCGACTGTCAGCGAGCCGGTGAGATCCGGCGGGACTTCGTACATCTGCAGGGTTGCCGAGCCGACGTCTGTGCCCGAGGGGTCGACCAGGATCGTGTAGGTGCCGCTCACGGGCAGGGTCTTCGTGTCGACGAAGCCGCCATTAGTCCCGAAGAGCGTCGGGAACACGAAACTCGAGCCGTCCGGCTTCGCGATCGAGACCTTTGCCGAGCAGCAGGTCGAGGTCCCGATCGTGACTCCGCTCAGCTTCAGGCTCACCCGCTGGCCCGCCAGGCCCGCGAACGACACCGCTGCGCTCTGGCCGACCGAGCCGACGCTCACTGTCAGCGGGGCCCCGCCTGCCGCGAGCGAGCCCGTCACATCCGGCGGGACGTCGTAGATCGTCAGGGTCGCCGAGCCCGAATCCATGCCTTGCGGGTCGACGAGGAGCGAGTACACGCCAGACGTCGGCAGCTTCACGGTGTCCAGCAGGCCGCCGTTGCGTCCCATCAGCACCGGCTGGCCCAGCCCCTGGATCGAGAGCTTGAACGAGCAGCACGATGACGAGCCGATCGTCACGCCGCTCGCTTTCACGGCGACCCGCTGGCCCGCCAAGCCCGAGAAGGACACGACCGTGTTCTGGCCCGGGACAGACCCCGAAGAGACGGTGACCGGCGGTCCGCCCGGCGTGGCCGAATCAACAGCATCAGGTGGCACGTCGTACAGGGTCACCGTTGCCGAGCCGAGGTCGGTTTTCGACGGATCGACGAGAATCGTGTACGTCCCTGTCGCCGGCAGCACCTTCGTGTCCACGAAGACGCCCTTCGTCCCGAAAGGCGTCTGCCCGACGAGCCCCGGGATCGAGACCCTCGCCGAGCAGCACGCCGAGCTCCCGATCGTGACGCCGCTGACGCTCAGGCTGACCCGCTGCCCGGCCAGCCCGCTGAAGGAGAGAAGGGCGTTCTGGCCGGGCACCGGGCACGCATCGCGGTTGCCGGTGGGCCGCCGGGGGAAATCGAGCCCGACACGTCGGGCGGCACGTCGTAGAGCGTCAGCGTCAGTGAGCCGACGTCCGAGCCCTGCGGGTCGACAAGGATCCGGTACTCGCCGTCCCACGGCAGCGTCCTCGTGTCGATGAAGCCGCCGTTTCGGCCGAACGGGACGGGCGGCAGCCACTCCGATCCGGACGGCGAGATGAACGAGACGCGCATCGAGCAGCAAGTCGAGGTGCCGACCGTGACGCCGGAGACCTGGAGCGCGATGCGTCGGCTCGCCGTGCCCGTGAAGCTCAGCAGCGCGTTCTCTCCGGGGCTCGTGGTGGTGACGGTGACCGGGTCGCCGCCCGGAACGATCGGCTGGTGTTGAACGGCCATGCCGGAAACGGACTGCGTGTCCGCGCCGCCTGCGGCCTCTGCGCCGGCCACGACCGTCAGTGCCGCTCCGGCGGGCGGGGTGTAGGAACCCGTGTAGAGCCCGTCACCCCGCGCCGTCAGCTCGATTGGCAGGTCGTTGACCTCGACGTGGGCCGAGACCCCAGTGGCTTCGGCGCACCGGGTTGCAATCAGCCGGATCGGGAGGGGATCGCCGGCTCGGACCTCGAAGCCCGGCGCCGGCGAGTCGAGCCAGACTCGCGCCTGGTCCGCGCAGCGAACGGCGGTGTTGACGTTCAGCCGGCCGCCGGTTCGCACCGCGTCCGAGAGCGCGCCGACCGGATCGGCCGAGCGCAGGAGCAGCGCCTTCAACCCGACGTCGCTCGCACCAGGGAAGGCCGACCGAGCAAGCGCGGCCGCACCGGCGACCTGCGGCGCTGCCATGGACGTGCCGTCCTCGAAACGGTAGGAGCCGCCGGGCCAGGTCGAGTACACGTTCATGCCGGGCGCTGCGACGTCGACGCTCGTCCGTCCGTAGTTCGAGAACCACGCCCTGTGGTCGAACGCGTCCGATGCGGCCACGGAGATCACATTGGGTGCGTCGTACGAGGACGGGTAGTTCGGCTCTTCGTCGGTGTCGGTGAAGCTGTTGCCCGCGGCGGCCACGAAGAGGGAGCCGGCCGAATCCGCCGAGCGGATCGCGTCGAGCATGGCCTCGGAGAACCCGTCGCCGCCATATGAGTTGTTCGTGACCTGCGCGCCCTTCGAGCTCGCGTAGAGGATCGCGCTGATCGCGTCGGCTGCCGTGCCGGTCCTGTCGGCGCCGATGAACTTCAGCGGCATCAGCCGGACGTTCCACGCGACACCGGTGATGCCGACGCCGTTGTTGCCGGCAGCGCCGATCGTCCCGGCGACGTGGGTTCCGTGACCGTTGTCGTCCGAGGGGTCGTTGTCGCCGTCCGCGAAGTCCCAGCCGCGCCAATCGTCCACGTAGCCGTTCCCGTCGTCGTCGACGCCGTTCGAGCGGCAGCCGGCGCAGTTCTCGCCCGGGTTGATCCAGATCTGCGAGGCCAGGTCGGGATGGCCGACATCCACGCCGCTGTCGATCACGCCGACGACGACGCTCGGGCTCCCCTGTGAGACCTGCCAGGCCTCGAGCGCGTCGATGTCGGCGTCCGGCATCCCGGCCACGCCGGCGACCTGCTGGCCGAAGTTGTGCAGCCCCCAGAGATTGTGGAACGCAGGATCACCAGGATCGCCGTGGCTGTCTGTGCGGAGGAGGAAGTTCGGCTCGACGTACTCGACGCGCGGGTCGCGCTCCAGTGCTCGCCGCGCCTGCTGCACACGGGCCGGCGGAAGCGAAGCCAGCACGCCGTCGATCCGGCCGAACCGGCGCCTCACCTTCCCGGAGTACCGACCGAGCGCGCGGCTCTGCTGGGCCAGCGAGACGCCATCCTTGAAGCCGACGATGAGCTGACCGGAGACGAAGGCGCGCTCGCGACTCGGCTCGCGGCGATCGTCCAGCGGCCGCCCGGCCGCAGGAGCGACCAGCATCAGGCCGACAAGAACGATCAAAGCTGGTCTCGACACGCCGAACCTCCTGAACCGGGGCGTGCCGCTCCGCCTATTCCTGGGCATTCATCGGTCGCCCGCGCCGTCTCGTCCATCCCTCGAACAGCCACAGGTTTTCGAGGCGGCTAGAGCAACACGCCCGGACTGTTCATCCAGGCTCCACCCAGTGCGCCGGCTCGACCAGCTCCGTCTCTCGAGGTTTCCGGCTCGTCCGGTAGACGCAGAACGCTTGGAGCCCGCCGCACCCGCGGCGGGCTCCAAAGGAAGCTGAGCGATGAAACTGGTTAGCTGATGAAGCCGGCGACGCGGCTGATTGCATCCTCGATGTTTCCGGACAGCAGCGTCAGGGCTCCAAAGACCGCGATCGTGATCACGGCCAGCACGACCCCGTACTCGGCCATCGTCTGTCCCTCTTCCCGCTCTTTCAGCGCAACGAGGGTCTGGTAGTTCTTCGACACTTCGCTCACCTCCCTTCGGCGGCGTGAAGGTGCACGATGAAGGGGGCGCTCTCCGCCGGCGAGGGCGGTACCTGGGTCATCTTTGGCGATGGACGCATTGCTCACGCCGGAATCTCCTGAACTGCCTCGGGCGTAGCCGCGTCCGCCTTGATTGCCGTACGGAAGGGAATCGTCGCGGCGGCGCCTCTCGCCTATCCCTCGCGCAAGGGACTCGGCCCTGGCGCCGCTTTCGCGGAAAGTCTCCGACTTTCCG
>JACDAN010000020.1 GCA_013695385.1 Actinomycetota bacterium
CACTGACGCGCCGGACGGCTTCTGCTAGAACGAAGGCGGAGCCGCGCGCCTGCTCGACGGGATCCTTGATTCGATGCGGGCCGTCAGAGCCGTGGCTGGTCCACGTTCCGGTGTCGGCGTCATAGGAGATGCCACCACCCTTGACCTCCAGCACGAGCGCGCCAAATTCCGGGTGAGCCACAACGAAGTCGGCTTCTCCGTGGCGCGGCGCCCCCCGCGCATCCGGCACGAGCCACGCCACGTGATGAAATGCCGTGAACTGAGAGCCGGTCTCGTCGCGTAGGTAGTCGAAAACACGCAGCTCTGCGCGGCTCTGTGTTCCCGGTGAGGGGTGGTCCGGAATCATTCGCGCCACGTCGGCTACGCATCGTAGTCAGCCTCAAATGCGTCAACAATCGGCACGTGGCGCGATCGTCACGAGGCAGGGTTTCGTGACTGGCCGATGGCCCTAGGGCGGAGTGCCGTTGCCGAGCCTGCGTAACACCGCGCAGATAGGTCTTGTTCTGAATACAGTCGCCAGGCTCTCAGCGGATTTCGTCGATCAGAGGGGCGAACGCCGGCACCCCCTCTTCCTTCCGTTGTGACGCGCGGCGTCCAGGCCGCCCGTCACGGGCATGGGAGTTAGCCTTCGCCGGTATGGCGATACCGGACTATCAGGATCTAATGCTGCCGCTGTTGCGGGCGACAGCCGACGGCGCCGTCTACACGCTGAAAGAGCTCGATGCCGTCCTCACCCGTCAGTTCAGCCTGACGCAAGAAGATCTCGATGCGCGACTTCCGAGCGGAACGCAGCGCGTCTTCATCAACCGACTCAACTGGGCGGCCACCTATCTCAAGAAGGCTGGGCTGCTTTACCGTCCGGCACGGGCACAAGTACGGATTACCGCCGAGGGGGAACTAGTGCTGGCTAACCCTCCCAAGCGGATCGACCGCGCTTACCTGCTGAGGTATCCGGCGTTTGCCGAGTTCGTCAACGCGCGGACCACAAGCAATAACAAGCCGACGGCACGCATCCCTTCGACCCCAGCTTCGCTCGACGGAGAAACACCCCTCGAGCGGCTCGGCGCTGCCGCCAAGGAGCTCCATGACGCTTTGGCCGATGAGCTCCTGCTGAAGTTGAAGGTGGGCTCCCCGGGGTTCTTTGAGCGTGTCGTAGTTGAGTTGCTTCAGAAGATGGGTTACGGGGGCTCCTTCGCCGAGGCTGCCGAGGTACTCGGCGGGAGCGGTGATGCTGGATTGGATGGCGTCATCAAACAGGATCGACTTGGCCTTGAAGCCGTTTACGTTCAGGCGAAGCGTTGGGAGAACACCGTAGGTCGCCCCACCGTCCAAGGCTTCGCAGGCAGTCTCCAAGGCCAGCGGGCGCGGAAGGGAGTGCTGATGACGACCGCGAGCTTCAGTCGTGAGGCTCAGGATTTCGTCAATAGCATCGACATGAAGATCGTGCTCATCGATGGACTGCAGTTGGTCGAGTTGATGATCGAGCACGACATCGGCGTGTCCACGGAGGAATTGGTAAAGGTCAAGAGGATGGACCTGGGCTACTTCGACGAGGAATAGTTAGGCCGCAACTCCGTTCGCCAGCGTTCCAGTGAACCATCTATTCGATGTCGCGCCCGGTCAGCAAGTACTCGAACCGATCGCATTCGGCCGCAACGGTGCGTACACACGTCTGGAGCTCCTTCGCCGTCAGTCCGACCTTGGGAACGACGGTGCCGCCAACCAGCCGGCCGCGATCATCGATGCGAAAGCCGACCAACGCGGTGGTTCGGTTACGAGTCCAAACTACGATGGCGATATCGTCATGCTCGGCAACGACGGCGCGTCGGGCGACCATGCCCTCAAGTCGGAGGGCACTACCGTCGTCGATGATCGACACGAGATGGCGTCGTCCGCTGACGAACTCCACGTCGATCTGGTCGCCGCTCGGCTTCAAGTCCTTCGCGCGGCAGAGTCGAAACCAGTCAACGACCACGATGCGCCTCCGTCACCATGTCGTCACGGAAGGTGCCGAGTACCTCGTCGCGGCCGGGCAGTAGTTCCTGTTCCAAGGCGTCGGCGTGCTCTGCGGTCCGTCGGATCAGGAGACCGACACGGTGGTGATCGGAGGCTGGATCCTGAGTCAGGAGTACGTCATCTTCGATCGTGACGTCGTAAGTGCGTTCCTCGACTGAAGCAAACGCCCCGATCCGAGCGCCCAGCCGAGCTGCGCTCTCGACGATGACGTCTTGGGCGACTGACGGCGAAACGCGTCCTACCGGACTCACGCAACGAACGAGAAGCCTCGGGCCGAAGGACTGGAGGACAAGCGAGAACGGCTGCTGCCGCTTGTCGAGGATCGCGGTTCCCAAGAGCATCCCAGGTAGGGTCCGAGGTTCCCACCTGACCACGACTCCCGGCAATTTCCCTACGGCCAGATCCCCGAATCTCATCTCGGCGCTCCGTGCGTACGAAGGAGCCACGGCCAGAGCCTTGACCTCTCCATGGAGGTCAGCGGAGCGTACAGGGAAGGCGCTCTTCAGGGGCTCCCGACTCTGGTCCTGGACACGGACACCGCGGGCGAACTCCTGAGCGGCATCGATCCTGGAGTCCTCCCGAGCTGCTGTCGTTAAGCCCTCGTGCATCAAGCGGAGGAAGATGTTCATCCGCTCGAGCACACGCTGGACCTGCAGGACCTCGACGGTGTCCTTGAGGTGTGGGAAGTACACCTGTAGCAGGTCGCTGCCTTGTAGCGGACTGTCGAGTGCCAAGAGTCGGCGCTCAGTCTGCGACCGAACCCTATCGATCCGACCGATCCGCTGCTCCATCGCTGATGGCGTCCAGGAGATCCCGTAGTGATGGATCGACGAGCAGAACGTGTGCAGATCTTCGCCCTCCTGAAGGAGATCCGTCGTCACGAGCACGAGCGGGTAACCGGGCATCCGGAACTGTCGCACCAAGGTTTGATTCACCTGTCCCGACATCCCGCCTACCGGCTGTTGTTGCCCGAGCAGTTGCCCGAACACCTTCGCCGTTCGGGCGAGCGGCTCCGATCGGACCTCCGGCGCGTTGACATCCAGGATGAGATCGAAGTGATTAGCGATGTCGGCCAGCTCGTCGAAGGCACCCCAAGTCCGCTCGCCTCGTGCCGTTCTCATCTGCTGTTCGAGAAGGTCCAGGTACTCGTTGATCCGCCCAAGTTCCGCCGACGCCGCATCAGCCTCTTCTGACTCCTGGGTCCGGAGATCGAGGCTCCCGAGCCGTCGGATGGTCATCGCGTACAAATCGATGAACGCGTTCCCGAGGCGCGCCGCGGACGCCAGCAGCTGCGCTCGCAATTCACCCTCCCGCAGCGCGTAGAGGCGATCGGCGGCCGTGGGTCCCTGGCCCCGCCGTGCCTCGGGCCAGAGCCTGGCGCGAAGCTCCGGACGCTGACGGAGTTCGGTGAAGAACGTCCGCAGAGTTAGCCAATCACCGATATCGGGCGCCTCGGCAGCGTGCGGCACACGGACGGATGCTTCGTACCGTTCATGCCACCAAGAGCGCGCATGTTCTTGGTACGGCCCCTCTTGCTCCTTCAACCACTCGATCGCTGCGGCTTGGACAGCTTGAGAGCGGTCAGCTCGCGCATGCCTTCGCGTAGGGCTCAGGAACCGCTTCGTCCTGTGCTGGAGGTCAGAGCGGAGGTCGGAGCGCGATACCCTTAGCGCGACAGCGAGCCGCTCCTCCGCATCGCCAGGGTCACACCTGAGCACATCAGCGACGTGGTTGTCGGCAAAGAACGTCGAATACGTGGCCCCGCTCTGGACGAATCGCTGCTGTACGTTCGCGCCGCTCACGACACCGCTTGGCCCTTCGCCGCGAAAGAACCACGCAAAGAAAGTGTCGGTGCCACCCTGGTCCGCGCTCTCGCCGCCCCCCGCCGGAATCGCGTCGCGGGCGAGTCGCTGAGTCGCTGCTGCCCGCCTCTCCTTCGTGTAACGCAAGACCACACGTTCGAATTGCTCGTTCACACTCTCCGGCAGCTCGGCACGCAGCCGCCCCAGGACCCACTCGTCATAGGTTTCGTCGAGCTTTCTCTTGAGCTCCTTCACCGAGGCCACACGCCGGACGAACACGAGCGCCTTCTCGCCCCGCCGCCACGCGCCGGCGAGTGACTTGACCACCGCATCCATCTTCGGATGAGGCATCTCCTTGTCGAAGTGGGTCCGGTAGGACCTGGCAATCCGGTTGACGTCCACCACGTCGATCCCCTCGCGCTCCTGGACGTCCTCGGTCTGTTCCGCGTCATCGAAGTTGCCGATCTCCTCGTCCGTCCGTTTGACCCGAGCGGTCTCGAGGAAACTCTCGAACGAAGCGAGCATCCCGATCTGGAACGAGGAGTTGAACCGGTCGCTCCTGAGCACCTCGCTGACCTTTTTCTGGACCAGCGCGACGATCAGGCGCTGCCGATCGTCGTCGAGCTGGATCGGCTCGTCGTGCGTCTGAACACCACCACGTCGCCATTCGCGGCGATAGAGATTCTTTGTCAATTCGCCGTCCCCTACACGGATCGATGTCACCCTACGGATCAAGAACCGCGAGGCGACGGCCTTCTTGTGGTCCTCCGCTAGATCGTTCCGCTTCAGGTCCTCGAAGCCCTTGGACCGTCCGAAGATGTCGAGCTGATTCCAGAGGTGCGTGTACGTTTCTTCGATGGGCGTCGCTGACAGGAAGAGCACTCGCTTCGCGCGACGCCCGTAGTTCGGGAAGAGCACCGGATCGACGGCCTCCGGACGGCCGAAGGCAAGACCCACCACCCGGTTCCGGGCCGCGGCATGCGCGGAGAAGCCGTGCTTCAGGTTGTGAGCTTCGTCGACGATTACGAGATCGAAGTCCGGGAGCGCACAGCAAACCGCTCTAGCAAAATTGTCCTTGAACGTCTGCCTATTTCGTAGGTCGAATACCTCATCCCGCATCCAAGGCAGCTGCTTTCGAAGGAGGCCACGCAGACGGCGAGCGGCCTCCGGATCCACGGAGTGGTGGCCGGTCACGGGCAGGCTGAAGCTCGAGAGGCGGACGAAGAAGTCGCGATTGGGATCGACAACAGCCTCGTGGACCAGGTCGACCAGGTTCTTGCAGGACACCAGCGGCCTGAGGGGGCGCGCGTCGATCCCTTTCACGCGCAGATCAGGGAAGCGGACGTTGTGGGCTACGAAGTTTCCGAGCTCCTTCGTCCACTTTACCTGGATGTTCTCGCGAGGCGCGATCACGAGTACGCGGAATGACGGATCCTGATGTCGAAAGAGCGCGAGGGCGCCGAGCGCCGCGTACGTCTTCCCCATGCCCACTTCATCCGCTAGGTATGCGACGCCATCTTTACGCAGGATGTTGTGCAAGGCGACAGCTGCCTCGAGTTGTTCGTCGGCTCGCTGGCCCTTCCCGATGCGCGCGCCGAAGTCGAGGAGCTGGGCGGCCGCCTTGAGGTCGATCACGCGTCGACCTCGACAGACGCCGTCCGCCGCAGGAACCAACGGTCGAACCATTCGAGGAACCCCGGCATGTCATTCGGGTCCTTGGCGACCAGCCGTTCGCGGATACCGCTCGCCGAACGCAGGCGTTCCTCGAGTTGCCCCACATCGCTCCGATGCGCTCGCCAGTAATCGGGATAGGCGCGATCGAGCTCTGAGCAAAGTTGCTGTGCACAGAGGAGGATCACGTAGCGATCGACATCGTCTCGGTCCCCGTCCGATGGGACCTTGTCGAGAAGGGTCCCCAGCGAGTCGTACTTCTTGCCGAACAGCCGATATGCCGCATCACGCTCGTTCTTGCTGTCGAGCGCCTCTTTGACCGTGCGTTCAAGGCAACCGAATGCATGGAAAATACCCGCGAACCTGTCAAAGAG